>DASWHH010000397.1:0-5891 GCA_036398295.1 bacterium | reverse complement strand
AGAAGAAGATGGATTTGAGCAGGCTCATTGGAGCCAAGGAATCCAGTCACTACTCTCACAGTGCTAAAGCCAAATTTAAACCCAAGGAGCCCAAAGCGGAGACCCATTTGGATGACGGCGTGATCGAAGAAATTCGACCGGCGATCATCTCGCATGGACATGCCATCGTCAACCGGGTTTTGAAGAATACCGATCGCGCTGTAGGCAGCCGGCTCTCGGGGCTGATTTCATTCTTATACGGACCGGGCGAGTTTAAGGGACACATTCAGTACCGAATTGAAGGCGCGGCGGGACAGAGTCTCGGGGCTTTTTTGGTGGACAACGTCGAATTACGGCACTGCGGCGTTGCCAATGATTTCGTCGGCAAGGGGATGAGCGGCGGGCTGATCACCATTCGTTTTCCGCGCACCATCCGCAAATCGCTGGAGGGGAACACCATTATCGGTAATGTGGCGTTGTACGGGGCAACTGGCGGAGAGCTGTTGGTAGCGGGTAAAGCCGGGGAACGCTTCGCGGTGCGCAACAGCGGCGCGTCGGCGGTGGTGGAAGGTGTGGGCAATCACTGCTGTGAATACATGACCCGCGGGTGCGTGATCGTCCTGGGAGGCATCGGCAAGAATTTCGGCGCTGGCATGACCGGCGGTGTGGCGTTTGTCTATAACCAGGAGCTGGCGGTCGTCGAAAAAAGCATAAATGCTGAATATGTCAAGATCGATCAACTCAAGAACGGCGATGAAGATCTAATCCACAAGCACATCGTCAGTCATGAATTTCACACCGGTTCCACGATCGCTAAAGCCATCAAAGCAACTTGGGAAATCGAAAAGAAGAGATTTGTCAAGATTTTGCCACGGGCGATCGAAATTGTGGACTTCAATAAGATTTACGAAGAACAATTTCAGAACCGGTTGCTTGGAGTATTCAGTGAGTGAGTAACGATATCAATGACCCGCAGTAATGGATTGATGGACAGCTTCCACCGCTCTGGAAATCGAATAACGAGAATCGAAAACCGTTTTCCGGTCTCCGGCCTCCCTTTACAATTTGCGTTCACTCATACCGCAGCGATTCCACTGGATCTAAAGAAGCCGCTTTCCGCGCCGGGAAAAATCCCGAGAGCAGCCCGATCAAAGCGAGGATGCTGACCGTCAAGAGAGTAATGCCCTGTGACAGAATCGGTCGGCCGAGAAACTGCATCGGTCCGTCTTCAGCAGGGATGAGCCGCACCAGCGCCACGACGCTCCACGAAAACAGGATACCGATGGCCCCGCCGATAAACGCTATCAACAGCGCTTCGAAAATGAATTGCGCGAGAATGTAGCGCCGCCGCGCGCCCACCGCCATTTTGATGCCAATCTCCCGCGTGCGTTCCTTGACGACGATGTACATGATGTTGGCGACGCCGACTCCGGCGATGAGCAGCGTCAGAAATCCCATGGAACCCAGGAAGATCGACATGCCGAAGTTGATCTTCTGGCCGATTTTGTCGGACTCGATAGTATCCCATACGTTCAACGCGCGTTCATCATCCGGATCGAATTTGTATTTGCGACCTAAAACCCGATACAGTTCGCTTTTGATCAGCTCCTGTTTATTAGGGTCCTTCGGACTGATGACCATTGAGTTGAGGTATTTGTAGCCATACTGCGTGCGAAACGTGTTGTAGGGAATGATGGCGCGCCGGGCATCGGGTCCGTTATTCATACTGGTCTGGATTTTTTTCTGCATGACACCGACCATAGTATAGGGTACGCCATCGACTAAGACAGTTTTTCCGATCGGATCTTCGCCACCGAAAATTTCTCCGGCGATTTTAATGCCAAGAAACAACACGCGGCGCTGCTGCAAAATGTCCTGATCGTTCAGGAAGCGACCGCCCGCGACCGGATACATGCGGCGCATCTCCTCAAAATAGGGTGTCACACCTTCACATTCGGTGGTGATGGAGACTTTGCCATAGGTCAAGGTAACGTTCTTGCGGTATTGCGGGCTGATCATGTCGATGAAAGGAATAGCTTCCTTCAACAATTTGACATCGTCCTCGACAAAACGAATGCGCCGGCCTTTGGGAAGTCCCTGAAACTCCATTCCGGTTTGTCCTCCCCACATCATGAGGACGCGGTTGTAGGCGTTGAGCATGCCGTTCTGCATTTGCGTGCCGAGTCCATTGCCAAACGACAGCAGCAACACCACCGTCACTGTGCCCCAGGCGATCGCGATGATGGTCAACAGGGCGCGGGTTTTGTGCGCTTTCAGGTCTTGAAAGAATTCTTTGATTAGTTCAGTCCACATTGGATTATCATCTCCGTTCCATCATCAGGCGCGAGGAGCTCTGGAGTATTGGAGTCCTGGAGTATTGACAAGGCACTTCATTGATCCATTAATCCAAGAATCCACTACTCCCTGCCTGCGGCAGGCAGGCAAAACTCCATTACTCCGTCTGAAGATCACCTCGATCCAAAGACCGCAAACCGGGGGTTTGCGTTACGTGCGCAAACATTCGACGACATCGAGATTGGCGGCTTTGCGGGCTGGCATCAGGCCGGCGGCGAGTCCAATCAAAAGCAAAATAGCAACCGTTGCCAGCATCACCTGCACGGAAATTTCCGGCGTGCCCACAAACTCTTTGATGGGAATCAGCTTCATCCCCTGGGTGATGCCAATCGCAATGATGAACCCAATGATCGCGCCCAGGGCGATGATAAAAAACGTCTCCATAAAAAATTGAAACAGGATGTTGTACCTGGTAGCCCCCACCGCGCGTTTGATGCCGATCTCTTTGAAACGCTCCTGCACCACCACATACATGATGTTCGCCACCCCGATGCCGCCGACGGCCAGCGTAAAGGTGCCGATGACACCCATGAAAATGTTGAATGCCAGAAAAAAGTAAAACATGAATTTATCGAACTCCGAGGTGTCCCACAGCCAGATGGCGTCTTTATCCGTGGGGTCGAATTTGTAACGTTTGGCCAGCACCTGCCGCACCTGTTCGTTGACGGTTTCGGCTTGCCGGGGATCGCTATGCTGATAGATGATGTTGTTGATATAGATGTCGCCGAAGGCGCCGGCAAAAGTCGTCGCTGGAATGAAAACGCGGTCCTGATCGCGGGCATTGTACGAGGAGTTCTGAGTTTTTTTCTGCATCACTCCGATGACCACAAACGGCATATCACCGAGATAGATGATCTTTCCCACCGCCTCTGCTTCTGCAAAAAGAAACTCTTTGACTTTGTTGCCGATGACTGCCACCCGGCGCCGCTGCTGCATGTCGAAATCGTTGAAAAAGCGGCCGCCCATTTCCCAGATGATGTTGCGCATGTCGCAGTAGATGGGGTAGACACCGGTGATGTTGGGATTCAAGATATTCTTGTCAACATGCACTGGTGTGTTCCAGCGGCTGTACTCCGGACTGATAGCGCGAATACCTTTGACTTCACGCTTGAGCAGTGCCGCATCATCTTCCATCAAACGAATGTTGCGGCCTTTGCCAAAGCCTTCAAAAGCTTTGGTGGTTTTCCCCGGAAACATGATGACAATCTGTTCGCCGATGCCGTGCATGTTGATGGACAGCTGGCGCTTGAATCCCATCCCAAACGCCAGCAACACCACGATGGCCACGGTGCCCCAGATGATGCCGAAGATAGTCAAGAAGGTGCGCAGCTTCTGGGCGCGCAGGTCTTGGATAAACTCGGATAGGGTTGTTAGTAAATGGTTCATGGTTTACTTCACGCTTGGTAAAGGTTAAAGCGCAGAGCGTGGAGCGAGACGCACTCGCGCTTTTGCGCTCTTCGCTCTACGTTCATTCGATTTTCTTCACCGGTTTCTCCAACAGCTCTTCTCCTTCTTTTAAGCCATCGAGAACCTCAACATTGATGGCGTCGCTCAAGCCAGTCTTGATAAGGCGTTCTTCGCTTTGATTATCCGCGAGCGCCAATTTCACGAACGCCGAATCGTTGCGGAACGTCACCACCCGCTCCGGTATCACCAGCACACTGTCTTTGCGCTGAATAATGATGTTGGCATTGGCAGAATAGCCGGCACGCAAAGTGGTACCGTTCGATAGTGAGATCAAGATTTCGATGGGGAAGACGGTAGTGTTGTCGTTCTTTTCCGCTTTCAATGAAATTTTTTGCAGAACGCCGGTAATTTTCGCATCGGGCAGCGCGCCAATTTTGATTTCGGTCTCCATGCCCTCGTGCAGCTTGCCGACGTCGATTTCATCAACGCTGCCTTTGAACAGCAGATTCTCCATGTTGGCCATTTTCATCAGCACTGTGCCCTCTTGAAATGACGTCAGCGGCGTGACCGGATCGCCGATCTCAACGGTCTTATTGAGCACGAAGCCGTCGATCGGTGCATGGATGATGGTCTCGATTTTCTTGCCGCCAATGTTCACTTTGCCGCTTTCGATGAGCGCCAGCTTCTCTGTGGCGATGTTGAGCCGCAATTCCGACTCCTCAAAACTCTGCAGGAAATCGTCAAACACTTTGTCCGAAATTAGCTTGCCTTTGAGCAGCGATTCCTGACGTGATTTTTCCTTGGCCATGTTTTTTAGCTCGACCTGCGCCAGCTCCAGGTTGCGCTTGGCCTCGGCCAGTTCCAGCGGTGTCGGATCGGGATTCACTTCCAAGAGCGGGTCGCCGGCCTTCACAAACGTTCCCGGCTCCGCAAAAATTCGGCTGACGACTCCGGAAATTTTCGATTTGATGGAGATTTCGTTTTCGGGTTCGATGGTGCCAACGGCCAGAGCTTTGTCGATAATGTTGTCGCGCACCACTTTGACTTTGGGGATGGCGTTTTTCTCATCACCATTCGATTTGGTCTGGATGATCGCCACCACGACTGCCACCACTACCACGCCGATGGCAATGAATAGCCATTTTTTCTTTTTCATGACCTTTCCTCATCAACTAAGATTCATGGGGAATGAATCGGTTTTTTTCCTCAGGTGAGAAGCCGATTGAAAAGTACGGCGGCATCCTCGTTAATGTTTCAACGGGTATTAAAGCTTAGGGCATTGTGGATCTATTGGATTGTTGGATTAGTGGATTAATGGATTGGTGGCAGGGCCTAAAAAAGTCCCTATGCGCTGTGCGCTTCGCTTGACCCTTTCCATCACTCCATTGATCCAATAATCCATTAATCCGAGAACCCGCCAATTCGCTTCATGACAAACCTCGGAAACCTTGCATTTGTTGAGAAAAACGTTTTATTATAAGACAACTTAACCACGAAAGATGTTGCCTTGATGGATAACAAATTTTTCGCAAAGGAAGTTGAAGTGAATACCGCGGAGCAGACGTTAACGATCCTCTGGGGCGATGGCCACCGCTCAACCTATCCTTTGGAGGGCTTACGGATGGCCTGTCCCTGCGCGGTATGCGCCGGGGGCCACGAGTTGATGGGCCGACCGGTTGACCCCGCCATTTTCAAGATTCCACCGGCCAAAACCTGGACGATCAACGATCTGCGCGAAATGGGCAATTATGCCATGCAGATCGTCTGGGGCGATGGCCATGACAGCGGGATTTACCGCTGGGAGAGTCTGCGTGAGATGTGTCCTTGTGAAGAATGCTATCGGTGATGATCGCTTATGGTGTTTCGACTGCTGGCCGACCTCGTGGTGATCATCCATTTCGCCTTCGTGATCTTCGTAGTGATTGGGGGTTTGCTGGCATTAAAATGGCGGAAGGTTATCTTTCTGCACCTGCCTGCAGCCATGTGGGGAGCGTTGATTGAATTCGCCGGCTGGATTTGTCCGCTGACACCGTTAGAGAACTGGCTGCGAGACAAGGGTGGGGCGAGTGGCTATGCAGGCGATTTCGTCAATCATTATATCATGCCGGTTCTTTATCCGCGCGAATTGACTCGTGGAGTTCAGATTGCGT
>DASWHH010000396.1:0-2287 GCA_036398295.1 bacterium | reverse complement strand
TCGGTGGATTGGTTTATCTCGACACAGATGCCGTCGGGCAATTCATGATTTCACAACCGTTGGTGTCGTGCACAGCCGCCGGCGCCATCTTCGATAACTGGCAAATCGGGTTGACGATGGGATTGCTCATGCAATTGCCTTACTTAGTGGAGATTCCAGTTGGCGGTGCGAAAATCGCGCTGGGAAATTTGGGGGCGTACGTAGCGGCGGGGATGGCGGCAAAATCCAGCCAGGTCTTTGGTGGAGAGCACACAAACCTCGTCCTGGCACTATCCGTTCTATATGGTGTTTTCGTAAGTCTGGCCGCAATTCCTTTGCAGGACATCCTGCGGAGGCGAGTTAACCGCACGCTGTTGATGCGCGCTGATGCCGCTGCCGAAATGGGCGCTTTGGAGAAAATTTCGCAATTGCAGTATGTTGGCGCCGGGTGTGCTTTTGTTTTCGGAGTGCTAGTCTGCGGTTTGTTTGCCGGAGTGGGTAGCACCATGTCGCGCTTGCTCTTGCCCCTTTCCGTGGAGTATGTCGAAGGCGCTTTGTTCAAACCGTTGCTTTTGGGCGCGGGCGTTGGCGCGGTGCTCTGGCTTTTTGTAAAACGCAACACGCTCAGGCATGGGTTTGTCGGCCTTGGCTGTGGCGTCATTTACATCTTATTTCATTACCTGGGTTGAGATTTTTTGCGCAATGCCAACGTCATCGATTTAGTACGGATTTTCTGGCGCTCGCTGTTCATTCAGGCGTCGTGGAATTACGAACGCATGCTGAGCTTGGGGTTCTGTTTCAGCGCCGCACCGCTCATCAAAAAGATCATCAAGAGCGAATCTCAACGTTCCGACTACCTGCGGCGCAACCTGGGATTTTTCAATATCCATCCCTATTTTGCCGGTTACATCCTGGGCGCGACTCTCAAGTTGGAGAAGGAAGCCCAGGAAGGCGGGAAGGTATCGGTTGAGGAAATCGAAAAAGTTAAAGCTCATCTGAGCCGTTCTGTGGCCGCTGTTGGCGACACACTGTTCTGGCGTCAGCTCAAACCGCTGTCGGCGATGATTGGCATGATGCTGGTTTTTTATGACGAGGTGCTCGGACTGGCAGCATTCTTGTTGGCGTACAACATTCCTCACTTACTGGTGCGCGGTCACGGACTGTGGGCTGGCTACCGTGAGGGGTTCAGATTGGTTCAAAGCATGCCACTGCCGCGCTATAAAGTGATGGTCACGTTTTTGAATAAAGCAGGAACTGTTGTGAGCGCCATTCTGATGGTGTTGCTCTTACGTGCGATGAGCACGGCGAGCGGTTTCGCCGGAGCCGGGGCATTTATTTCTGGGTTGATTTTAATGTTCGTTTTTCTTAAATGGAAGCTGCCGTCGCCAATTGGCCTGGCCATCATTCTGGCTCTGGGGTTGTTAGCCGCAATGATCTTATGAGGTGAGACAAAATGGCGAAGTTTGATTAACCTCGAAACAATCCGGGCATGATTCAAAAAAACGTAGAGATTAAGAATAGATTAGGAATGCATGCGCGTCCGGCGGCGCAGTTTGTAAAAACGGCGACCAAATTCACCTCCGATGTGTTTGTGGGCCGTAACGAGCACGAAGTTAACGGCAAGAGTATTATGGGCGTGATGATGTTGGCGGCGGAGCAGGGAAGCTTTCTGACGTTGACGGTTAACGGTGAAGATGAGGAGGCGGCCATGCAGGCTCTGGTTGAGTTAATCGAACGCAAGTTTGATGAGGAATAAATGGCCAAATCGCAAAAAGACAACTATGTTTTAAAGGGAATCGGCGCGTCCCCGGGCATCTCGATTTCCAAGGTCTTTTTGCTCGAAGGTGAAGCGGTGAAGATCAACCGTTCCTATATCGAGCAATCCGAGATCGCGGCCGAAATCGAAAAGTTCCAAAAAGCGTTAGAGAAAGCAAAAAGCGAGCTCAAGACTCTGCAAATCAAGGTGGCGCAGCGCATCGGTCAGGACAGCGCTAGAATCTTCGACGTTCACCAGCTGATACTCGAAGATAGCGTGGTGATTGAAGAAACGCTGCGTAACATCACCCGGGAAAAGAAGAGCGCTGACATGGCGTTTTACGACACCATGGAAAAATATCAGAACACTCTTGACGAAAGCTCCGTCGAGTACTTTCAAAGCCGGATCTCGGACCTTAAAGACGTTAAGCGCCGTGTCATCCGGCACATTCAGGGTGACCGCACCGATTACCTGAGCAAGCTGGAAGGCTCGGCGGTGATCGTCGCCCGCGATTTAACCCCGTCCGATACCGTGCTGCTTGACCGTCGCAAG
>DASWHH010000395.1:0-13557 GCA_036398295.1 bacterium | reverse complement strand
ACCAATACGATAATCATGACCAAGTTCGAAAGCCGCAACCATTTCATGTCACAAACGAGATATTGGTAAAACTCATCAACGATATGACAGTTAGCCTGGAGAGTTAAACCTGTTGCGCAAGCACGTAAATGGCGTGGCAGGTCGTAGAAAAGCTGGTTATACCAGGTTTTAATGACAACCACTGATAAGAAAGACCAGCGCGGCTTCACATCCATGGAAAAATGGATTATTTGGGCGGTATTCTGTCTCCTGGTAGGATTGAGTACTTACCGGTTTTCAGTATTTGCCGGTTTGATGCTGGTGTCGGCCGGCGCTTCCCTTGTAGTAAGAAAACAAAAGCCTGGCCTCGGGATAGGATTGTGCCTGATTGGTGGACTATGTCTTGCGTTCAGCAAATTTTTGATTTAGTAAAATTGAAAAAGTACTTCATCCTACTGGCGGCCTTATTAATTTTCGCCGATTCCGCCAGCGCTTCACCGCAAGGAGAAAAATTAGCGGTTCTCTGGTGTGACCCGCTGCTGAATATTCGCGATATAACCAGTCGCGCCGGCATATCAAACATCATCAGCAAGGCAGAAGATGCCGGATTTGGCGCCATCGCTTTAGGCGTTAAGGCGGTCAGCGGGGAGGTTATCTATCCCAGTAAAGTGGCGCCGCGATTGCTGCAGTGGGACGGCTACTCGGTGCCGCTCGATTTAGATCCCGTTAAGATATTCCTTGAGGAAGCGAAGCGGCGACAACTTCAAATTTATGCAGTTTTCTCGGTTTTCTCTGAAGGCCATAATACCGAAAGACGAGGACCGATTTTTGACGAGCGCTCTAACTGGGAGTCCCAGGTCTATGTTGTGGATGAAGAAGAGCCGAAAGTGATTCCGATTACGCAGTGGGAAAGCGGATCCGCTGCCTTTGCAAACCCGTTTCTGAGCGAAGTCCAGACGTACGAAATCGCGGTTGTCAAAGAATTTTTGCAGGAATATTCTGTCGACGGCATCATCTTTGACAAAGTTCGATTCTCCGGTATCGAATCGGATTTTTCAGATTTCAGTCGCAGCCAATTTGAAGGATACTTGGCTCAGAGCGGCAAACGCTTGCAGTGGTGGCCCGATGATGTCATGCAATGGAATCGCCGGGATGGCGAGTGGAACGTTGTGCCAGGTATGTACTACAAAGAGTGGATTGAATTTCGTTCGAAGACAATCCATGATTTCCTGTCGCGATTGACAAAAGAAATTAAAGGTATTGATCCGACCCTGCCGATCGGAAATTTCGTCGGCGGATGGTATACCACTTATTACGAGTATGGCGTTAATTGGGCCAGCGAGGACAATTTTCCGGAGGGCGACTGGGTGTCGCAGGATTATCAGAAGACCGCCATCGCCAGCTTACTGAACTATTTGATCGTTGGCTGCTATTACCCCCGCATAACTACTGTGGAATCGGAGCAGGCGGGCGCCGACTGGTGGATGAGTATCGAAGGCGCCGCAATGGTTTCGATGGATGTGGTAAGCAACGTCTGCCCGGTTTATGGCGCCATTTTGGTTGATCTTTTCAAGACGGACGGCGAGAAGTTTAAGAGCGCCCTAACTACCGTAATCAACCTCACCAACGGCCTTTACGTTTACGACAACAGCTCGATTGAGCGATACGGCTTGTGGGATGAAATCGCAGCAGTATTAATCGCGCAAGATTAATCTCCTTAAAGCTGTCTCCAAAATTTCACTGAACTATTTTGCCTACCATCACGGACCATTCGGAAATTATTTCCCACCAAATGATACGACCCCTTGGAATTCCGGCGCTTTTCGCCTTTTTGTGAAAACCTGCCTTTTTGTAAACCTTTAATAATCAAGTTATTCCGACGATTGGAATTTGCTGCAAAACGAGGGCATTTTCCGTCGTTTACGGCACATTATTTGTGGACGTACCGTCGATCTAAACGATAGGAATAGACTGATGATAAGAAAACAGCTCGGTATTTTAGTCGCTTTTTCATGGGCATGTTGCTGCTGGCAGCCTCGTGCCGCTGAGGCCGGGGTCACGCATAACTCCGGTTCGCTTCTACGAGTAGAAAAGACGAATCGCTCGTCCACCCTTAGCCAGGGCGAACGGAAACTCTTGCTCGAGAAATATTTCCTGCTAACGCAAAAGAAAAAGCTGGACCGGGTCACTCATCCCACACCAGAGATGCTCAAGTATAGGCGCATGATTAGATTTCGCCTGTTAATCCTCAACCACCAGTTAGAAAAATGTCGAAAATACAGGCCAGATGGTCATTTCGTTGGGAAAGCTTGAGAGGAGCATTACAATGATTTTGAAGGTGGAGGCGAATATCTCTGCTGAAAGCGGAAAGGGTGAGCAGGCAATCGACAAGAACCTCAAACAGAGATCGGAACCTGGCAAGGGTGAACCCATCAATTTGTTTTTGCTCAAGCCCGGCAAGAGCGGGCCGGATCCGTTTATTAAGTCGTATGAAAACACCTCGATGATGGGATATGTCAAGGCCGAGGATTTTGCAAAATGCCATTGGGAGATCGTGGTTAAGTCAAAGTTGCAAGTTTCCCCAGGGGAACTGGTACAGTCTCTGCGGGATTTAGCCGATGCTATTGAGGGGGGATTTTTTACTCATGACGACCGCCTTATGAACGAGGGTCAGGAATAATTTGACGCAGGCTGCAAATTCATAAACGTCTTAAGAAACTAAAAGTATGATTGAAATAAATGGCCAGGAAGTCATCAAAAAGATATTATCGGGGGAGCGCGACTTCACTGGAATTCACGTCAAGGAAAATTTCGACCTTCACAGCAGCCAAGAATTCAACGAACTCAAGCGTTATCTTTTACAACAAAAATTGTGGGACGAGCCCCTGATCTTTTCCGGCGCTACCATCCGAAACTTTAATGCGCGCGGAATTTATTTGCCGTTCTTACAGGCTGATTTTTCGGATTTCAAGAACGCGGACTTTGCAGAAGCCAATCTTTGTAACGCCAGCTTCAAAAATGCCAATCTCTGGGAAAGCAATTTTCAAAACTCGAACCTCAGATTTTCCCATTTTGTGAACGCAAATTTGTGGAAATCCAATCTGGCAAATTCCGTGCTGTGGTATAGCAATCTTTTTGGCGTGAATCTAAAACAGGCCAATCTGCAGGGGGCGGACTTTGAAAATACCTCGCTCGAAAATGCCAACATCACCGACGCCAATCTCCAGAAAGCGAATTTCCGCTACGCCAATTTATCAAATGCCAACCTTTGCAATTCCAATCTGTGGCAAACCAACTTTTGGAATGCTTATCTCAAAAACGCCTCCATGCTAAAAGTCAATTTGAAAGGGTCGAATTTTCAATTTGCGGCGCTCGAGAATGCTAACCTGGAAGACTCTGTCATGCAGAAGGCAAACTTTCGCAACGCCAATTTGGAAAACGCGAACCTGAAAAACACCACCCTTGATTTCGCGGTGTTCTTTAATAGTAACTTGCGCCGTGCGAATCTGGAGAATTCAAATTTGGAGAGCGCCAACCTAATTAATGCAAACTTGTTTGGGTCCAATCTGCAAAACGCCAATCTGCGCTTCGCGAAGGTCCGCAACAGTAATTTTGAACGCGCCAACTTGGTTGGCGTCCAGAATATCGAGCATAGCTTGAATCTGGCCTACGCCAACTTCAAAGACACAATTGTTACCACCCACGAAATGGGGATCATCAAGGGCTTCTTATCACAAAAAACCATTTTCGTGGTCAAAGATTAATCCGCCGTTTTGTTTCTGCCGGTTTTTTGCAGAAATTCCTGCAGCGCATTCAGGTTCCCTTCGCTTGCTCCTTCAACGATCAAAACATCTCCATCCTGCCGGCGCACATCGGTATTTTCCTGTTCGTTTTGATACTTCACTTTCAGCAGTTTCAGGTAAGTCGAATGGAATTCCTCCGCGTCCGACGGTGAGTCCCAGCAGGAATAGATTAACAGCAGCAATTTTTCTGAGGAGCGATGCTTAAGAACCGCAAAGGCGTCGCCGTTCCAGCCCGCTGCAGCGGCTTTGCCGGCCTCGGCCAGCCCGTGCTCTGCGAATATGATTCGCCACTGAATTTCGCCAACGGTATTGGCTTCCACCACCTCCCATTCTTGCAGAGCCGGTTCATCATCGAAACTGGCCAAAGAAAGCCGGTACGGCTGTTCGTTGGACAGCCATTTCTCCGGGTGCAGAATCTGTTCACTTGAAACCGGCGGTCGCGAATAGAGGTTTTGCACTTTTTCCCAACCCTGCTTTTGAATCTCGAACACGAAGGCCATACCCTTCAAATAAGCGCCGATCAGTGTTTCCAGTAGAAACGGCGGGATGCTATCTATAGCCGCTACTGCCTTCGCCATGTCGCCCTTGGGGATTTGGGGCACGTCGCCGCCTTTTAGCATCTGCAAAATGGTGCTGACATCCAGGTTGGCTTGCATGGGAATGGCCATGTCCAGCATCGAGCGCTGTGGAATGGTGCCAAACATTTTCTTCATGGTCCACAAAGTCATGATGTAAGTGGCCTCGCCTTCGACCACTGCCTGCCGTGCCAATAGCTCATCATCATTCAGCTTGCCGCCGAATTGGTCCAGCACATAGTTTTGCAGATCAAAGTGTTGGTCCTGTAGTCCGTGATAGAGCTCATGGGCGTAAACCGACGACATCATTTCCGCGGGTAGATTCTGCATCACCACAAAAAAAGTTTCGTCAGCAGGATCATAATAGGCGGCTGCCTGGCTTTTCATCACCATCTTGGCCATCTCGCGAAAGTCTTCGATTTCCGGGCCGCGATACAGTCCCAATTTCTTTACAATCTTCCCATAGTTCTTGATGAGTCGATCCGGGATTTGTTGATGCAGAATCCGGTCTAAGTAACCTTCAAAATCTTCGAGAGATTGCTTCTGGCACTCAACCGGCTGCTTGAATTTCAAGCCGCGGATGGCTTCGAGATCGATTTGAATGCTATCGATCTGGGCGCATAAGGTAGCGGATGTCTGCGCGTTCAGCCCGGATGAAAAGGAAATTCCGAAAGCAAAAGTTCCAATGGAGATGGCTATGAGTACCTTTGTTTTCATAATGATCCTGCTTTCTCGTTCGACATTGGAGGTGAACATACTTCCAGAAACTTATTTGGAGTGGGCAGCATTTTTCTCGCTGCATAATCGAAAAACACCAGTCCGGTTTTGGCGCGCGCCACCTCTTTTTCAGTCGAACGGTTGGTAATTTTGTAGAAAAAGTCGCAGCCGAATTTGTGGAGGTCTGCGACGGCGACTTCTATTAAAAGCCGGTCGCCATGAAATGCCTCGGACTTGTAGATGAGCACGGCGTCGGTCATGATGGTGCCGGCGCCAGCCACGTCCAGCTCAGTAAAGCCAAAGCCTTTGAGAAACCGCACCCGTGCCTCGTGCAGTATGGACAGCACGCGATCGTTGCTGAGATGTCCGGCGTAATTTACGTCGTTCACTCGAACGCGCAATTCCGTGGAAAAGGTGAATTGATCAGGCAAAACCAGTTTGGGTCGCATGACGTACCTTCGTTGAAATTATGGCCGGGAAATATAAACGATTTTGATGATAATCGCAAGAGCGGGTCTCAAGTTAGATTTAACCACGGATTTTCAGGGACGAACTTAGCGCAGCCTTTGGTCGCAACCAAAAATAATCTCAGAAATCCGAAACCCGAAATACGAAACAAAATTCAAAAAATTAAATTCAAAACATGATAACACTTGAGCCATGAGACACCGGATAAGGGTTCAATTCGCCACTGACACGCACGGGGCCGTCATTGGATATTTGAATTTCGAATTTGTTTCGTATTTCGGATTTCGACATTCGAATTTCACCCCATAAAATAGAAACTTTGCTACACTTAACGAGCAGTAACTTTTCGGTTTTCAATCTGCGTCAGTCTGCGTCCATAAGCCAGACTGCAGAAATCTCCTTGAAGCGCGTCTGCCAACTCCGTTTATTGGCTGATCCTTAGCACGGCTGCACCGCGGATCTCCGATCGTTTCAAGCGTTGGAGAACCTGGTTGGCGTCTTCGAGGGCATAACTTTCGACGTCGGTGTGGATCGGAATTTCTACGGCCAATTCTATGAGTTCGGCGGCGTCGCGACGGGTGCAGTTGGCGACGCTTCGAAGCCCGCGTTCGAGATAGATTCTCTCATATGAAAATTCTGGAATGGGACTCATGTGCACCGCATTGATAGCCAGCGTGCCGCCTTTTTGGAGATGCAGTAATGCCTGCGATACCAGTTCGCCCGCTGGTGCGAAAATGATACTGCCATCCATTTTATTCGGTGGGGTGTCGGTGGCTTGACCGGTCCAAAGCGCGCCCAATTCCAGGGCGTGCTGCCGGTGCTTTGGGCTGCGGGTATAGACATAGATTTCGCAGCCCCAGTGACGTGCGACCTGGATCGCCACGTGCGCCGATGCGCCAAAGCCGTATAGTCCCAGTCGCTGGCCAGGCTGAATTTGACATAACCGCAGGGAACGGTAGCCGATGACCCCGGCGCACAGCAACGGCGCCGCCTGCAGATCGGTAAACCCGACGGGCAGGGGATGGACGAAATCGGCAGGAACCACTGCGTACTCGGCGTAACCGCCGTCGTGGTGGTAGCCGGTGAAGCGGGCGGCGGCGCATAAGTTTTCCCGACCCGACAGGCAGAAGTCGCAGCGGCCGCAGCTGGAATAGAGCCAGGTCACGCCGATGCGATCACCAATTGCAAATCTGGTCACATCTTTTCCGACGCTTTCTACCTCTCCAACAATCTGGTGTCCGGGAATGAGGTTTGCTTTTTTGGGCGGAAGCTCACCTTCGGCGATGTGCAGATCTGTATGGCAGACGCCGCAAACGAAAACGCGCATTCGAATGTCGTTGGGACCGGGTACGGGCAGGGTTGTTTCGGAGAGTTCGAGTGGGTTGGCATCAATGGCGTGCGGTCGCCGTAGAATCAGTGCCTTCATTTCAGCGTTTGTAGGTTCCCATCAGCTGTGTTTCGGCCACAATGTGGCCCTTCATGCTGTCCAGTAGTTGCGATTTGCTGCTGCCGGGTTCCAGCGCCAGTTCCATATCGAGGGCATAGAGCTTGAAAAAATAGCGGTGGGTTCCCCCGGGAGGACACGGACCGCCGTAGCCGATATTTCCAAAGTCATTTCTACCTTGTTTCGTGCCATCGGGCAGGGTTTCCTGCACCGGCAGACCTTCCGGCAGCTCGCGCTTGTCAGCCGGGATGTTGAAGAGCACCCAGTGTACCCACGTCCCCCGCGGGGCGTCGGGGTCATCGCAAATCAGCGCGAAGGTTTTCGTATTCGGTGGTGGCGATTCAATTGTCAGGGGTGGAGAAACATCTTTTTCATCGCAGGTAAATTGGCGAGGTATTGTTTTGCCTTCTGAAAAGGCCGAACTGGTGAGTTTTAGAGCCATGGCCGTCTTCTCCTGTTTGTCAAAGGAGACTGCAGATTTCTTTTGACCACAGACCGCAGCAATCAAAACTACGGGATGCTCGGCGTATGCCGCCGTGATTTCATTTCAAGGCAAGAATCGCTCGGTCCATTTTACGTCCGGCAGCCAGCACTTCTGATATTTTCCGAACCATCGATAGCGAAACCTGGCCACCAATCTATAGATAAGATTGCGCACAAAGCGCGGAAGGTAGCTCATGGTTCGAACCCAACCATTGACCGTCTCGATATCACTAAATATGGTGAGAATCGCGTCGGAGCGCAAAAAAACCTGCTCTTCCGGCGAGTTGTATTCCCGAACATAAACCACACTTTTGAGATTGTTTTTCGAGCCCAGCTCGGGGTAGCGTTCGAGGATAATTTTTGCCGTTTTCCCCTGCAAGGACGCAAACTTGAGGAGTTGGTGGCGGTCTTTTTCCAGCAAATACTGCACGGTGCGACTGCACAAATGGCACACGCCGTCGAACAAGACAACCGACATGCTAAACGGTTGATGGTTCGTGGTTACCCGTCGAGTAATTGAGTGGGCAGATGGTCTCACTATTCCGATAATCATTGTGAGCATTACCTAAATTTAAGAAGATGATACTGCATTGTCAAGTTTTTACTTGATGTTGAGCACCGGGTTGGCTATCGTTAGCAAGTTACTCAACCGTTTCTTTAACAGCCGATCATTACGAAAGTTCATTTTTTGACTATGAATCATTCACTTGATGCCATTTTCCGCCCGAAGTCAGTTGCTGTCATCGGCGCGTCGACACAGCGCGGGACGCTGGGGCGGGAGATCTTCGACAAACTCCTGGGGAGTGAATTCAATGGCCCGGTTTACCCGGTTAATCCTAAAGCCCGTTACATCCACTCCGTGAAGGCCTACCCGAGCATTTCCGCTATCCCGGACCCGGTTGATCTGGCATTAGTGGTGGTTCGCAAAGAGTTTGTGTTGGAAATTGTCAAAGAGTGCGCCAATTGCGGGGTGAAAGGGGTCGTGGTCATCACGGCGGGTTTCAAGGAAACCGGTGAGAAGGGCGCAGCGCTGGAGCGAGAGATAGCTGCCATTGTCAAGGCTAATAACATGCGGATGATTGGCCCCAACTGCATGGGTGTCATCAACACCGATCCGAACCTGCGGCTGGACGCGACCTTCGCACCGATTGTCCCGCCTGCCGGCAACATTGGCCTGGTCTCGCAAAGTGGCGCACTGGGACAAACCATTCTCGAACACGCCAAAAAGCTGAACCTCGGCGTGTCGATGTTTGTTTCCGTCGGCAACAAAGCCGATGTCTCCGGCAACGATCTCCTGGAATACTGGCGCGACGATGCTTCGGTCGAAGTGATTTTGATGTACCTCGAGAGTTTTGGCAGGCCACAAAGGTTCATCGAGCTGGCGAAGGAGGTCAGCCGGAAGAAGCCCATTGTCATTGTCAAATCGGGCCGCACGGCCTCAGGCGCGCGGGCGGCCACGTCGCACACCGGCGCGCTCGCGGGGATGGATCGCGCCTTCGATGCGCTATTCAAGCAATCCGGAGTGATTCGCGCCGCCACCATCGATGAGATGTTTGACATCGCCATGGGCTTGGCGAGCCTGCCGCTGCCCAAAGGCAACCGCGTCGCCATCATCACCAATGCCGGCGGCCCGGGCATCATGGCGGCGGACGCCTGTGAAAGTGTTGGGCTGGAGGTGGTGGAATTGCAGGAGACGACGCGCTCCGCCCTGAAAGCGAAATTGGTGCCGGATGCCAGCGTTAACAATCCGGTGGATTTGCTCGCGGGTGCACAACCAGCCGAATTTCAATTTGCACTCAGCGAAGTTTTGAAAGATCATAACGTCGACTCGGCAATAGTGATCTTCGTGGCGCCCATCATCACCGATCCCATTCAGGTGGCGTTGAAGATTTTTGAGGTCGCCCAAGCCTTTGACAAGCCAGTGCTCGGGTGTTTCATGGGTGTGCAAGGCGTTGCCACGGGCGTTGAAGAGCTTCAACGCCGCAAACTTCCGGCTTATCCCTTTCCGGAATCGGCGGCGCGCGCCCTGGCGGCGATGGTACGCTACAGTTCATGGCTGCAAAAGAAAGTGGGTGCGGTGCCCGGTTTCAAAGTTGATGAAAATGGGGCACGTGCCATTATGCAGCACGCCGCCGCGGCTAAACGCGAGATGTTAACCGTCGCAGAGACCGCGGCGATCCTAGCGTGCTACGGCATCCCGTTTTCAAAAATGCGCATCTGTAAGACATTGCCGGAAATCCTAGAGTCATCCCGCAAGATGTCGTTTCCGCTCGCCGTCAAGGCTTCGTCAGCGGAAATCGTGCACAAGTCCGACGTTGGCGGCGTCAAGCTTAACCTGCGTAGCACGGAAGAAGTGGAGGCCGCTTACCACGAAATCGCTGCTTCGCTAAATGCTAAGCGGCTCGCCTCCTCCGGCATTTCTTTTGTTTTGCAGGAAATGGTAGCCGGCGGCAGAGAGGTCATCATGGGCCTGCATGCTGTGCGTGATTTTGGCACCCTGATCATGTTCGGCCTGGGCGGCATTTACGTGGAGGTATTTCAAGACGTAGTCTTTCGCATCACGCCCGTTTCCGACATCGACGTCGAGGAAATGGTCAAAGAGATCAAAGGCTATCCGATTTTGCGCGGTGTTCGCGGCGAGCCCGCCGTTGACCTCGAGTTTGTCAAGGAAGCGTTGTTACGCCTGTCGCAGCTGGCGCAGGATTTCCCTGAAATTCTGGAGATGGATATCAACCCGTTGATGGTGTTCCCCGATCGCCAGCGCTGCAAGGGCGTCGACGCGCGCCTGCGCTTACAGACGTGAAATTCACAAACCTTGAAGTTCGGCAAGTTCTATGATAATGACATCTCAGTTGTCACCATGAGGATTAATGGGAGTTGTGGATTGATGGAATGTAAGGTAAACGGCATTAATCCGGCCATCCATTAATCGGGCGAACGTAATCCTCGCCATCGCCGGCCTTGTCGCCGCTTAACTGTTCATGAACTTTGTTCAGCTAAAAAAATGGCCGCCAGCTGCACTGACGGCCGAGGAGGAGGGAGAACATGAAAACTTGAGTGTCACCGGGTAACGCCGTATGCCTATTCCCCGGTCAAAATTTTTCAAAATACCCTATTGATCTTATCGACAGAAGCCAAAGATTATCAAGTAAAAAAACTGTTGACATCCTTCTAAATTTATGTTACATTGGCTTCAAATTTTTTGAACTTAACTGGATTATCATTAGGGAGAGCAGGAGGGTCATCGGTATGGCAATTAAAGAGAAGATGCAGGGAAATGTGGCGGTTCTGACGATCTCGGGAAAGCTTATGGGCGGTCCGGAAACTATAGAAGTTCACGATAAAGTGAAGGAACTGGTTGGAAATAAAGTTGGCAAGATTGTCATTGATCTGGCGAAGGTCAAATGGATGAACAGCTCGGGGTTGGGTGCGTTGATGGGATCGCTCACGACTACCAAGCATGGGGGCGGCGAACTGAAGTTGGCGAATGTTACTGACAAGGTTCAAAGCTTATTCATGATAACCAAGCTCATCACTATTTTTGAAACGTTCGACGACGTGGATAAAGCGATCGCGAGTTTCAAGTAACCTCAGGGGTGTCCTCACCTAATCCAATATTCTAGATTTAAAATTTCGGAAAGGGGTAAGGTGGAAAGATGTTCTCACCGAGATGCTATGCCAGCACTGTTTTCACTTTAGTTTTTCTAATTTCTGCGGCGACCGGATTCAGCCAATCCAATACCCTGGACAGGAGTCTCGAGCCGGTGATCGTTTCCGGCGCCACCCTGCCGGACTTTGCCGGCGTGGCAGTTTCCGAATTATTCCTCTATGCTTATACCGAAGGTGGGTGGCAGCAAATCCCGTTTCAATTTGACGAGCGCGGCATTGCCAATGGCGACACCAGTTTCTTTATTGCGGACGACGGCCAGCTGGACGACAACGACGAATTGGTGTTCATGGCCAAAGATGCCGGCGGGCGCGTTGAAGCCGGTAACTGGGTGGAAGATGAGAATTCCAGAACCTCCATTCGCTATGAAATCGAGGTAGCCGATCCCCTCGCGCAAAACGGCAAAGCCTGGGCCTATCTCTATCGCTCGAATACCATAACCCTTGATCCCAATCTCACCGATTACGTGGACTACTTCGTTTCGACCACCAACAACGCTGGACAGGATACCATACGCTCATTGTTTTATAATATCGCGCACTTTACCAATGGCTTCCCGAGGGATTTGAGCATTACCTCCGAGGGCGGCGGCAACGGTCAGGATTTGCTTGACATTTTAAAATTCAGATCCCAAGCAACTCTGGGGCTGCCTGTTAACATAACGGAAAACAATTTCAGCGTGGATGCCGGTGAGGACGACCGCGTTTTTCATAAGGATGGCTTGGTACGTGTCATCCGTGGTATGGATATTACTATCAGCGTTTCTTTATTTAAGCTTCCATTTGCTACTCCGCCATTTTTCTATTATCCCTATTCGGCTGAAATTAACCTCGATGTCCCGGCAATTTCTGGGGCGACCGTCAACACCGGCCGGATGTCGTTTGACCTCAACACCAATGCGTCCGGTATGAAGTTCGTCAGCGCCAACAACCCGGAACCAGGCTTTACCGTCGATGGCGTGGTCGACAGTCCCCAAAAAGAAATTGACAGCGTTCTGCCGAGCAATAATTGGATATACATCAACGGCACACCGGGTACCATCGTGCATCTGTTTCCGCTGGCCAAAACCGTGGGCAACAGCCGGCAGCTTTATTACAAAGACAATAGCGCCACTGACGCCAATGATACCGGCGACCGAGTGTCCTATGGCGACACCGGCAACGACATCTCCGGCGGCATCACTCCGCCCGCGACCTTCAGCTACACCGGCTATTTCTTGAGCAGTGAATACACCAGCGCGATTGGAGCCCAGATCGCCCAGTTCGAAAGCAACCCCTTTGCGGTCACGGCCACCGGACAGACCTTTATTGTCGATGCCGTAGCGTTGTCCTCGTTCTCGCTGTTGGTGGAGCAAAACAATGTCCGCCTCAGCTGGATCACCGCCAGCGAAGTGAGCAATTTAGGCTTTGAAGTCGAGAGACGCGCTCATGGCCTCGGCCAATGGCAGACCATCGGCTTTGTCAAAGGAGCGGGCACCAGTCGTGATCTGCTCGGTTACAGTTATGTGAACCGCCATCTGCACGCCGGCGCCTATGATTTCCGCCTGAAAATGCTCGATATAAACGGCGCCCACGAGTACAGCAGCATCATTACCGCGGTCATCGGATTACCGGAAAGCTTTGCGTTGATGCAGAACTTCCCCAATCCGTTCAACCCAACCACCGAAATTCGTTACCAATTGCCATTTGTTCCGGAAAGCACTTCCGAAACCAGGCGAACCGTTCTAAAAATTTACAATCTCCTTGGAGAAGAGATTCGCACCCTGGTTGACAGGGCTGAGGCCCCCGGTTTTTATTCCGTCACCTGGGACGGAAAGGACAAATCGGGTCGCACAACATCTTCGGGTATCTACATCTATCGCCTCCAATCTGGAAACTTCGTGGAAACCAGGAGGATGGTCTTCTTGCAGTAATTTTTTCGACCTGCTCGAAAACCGCATCACTTCCAAGTAACTCAGCAGTGGAGGGGACTATGTACCCGAACCAATCGCGGCACCGCGTCATTGCCGGTGGCGTAATCGTCCTATTTTTTGTCGCGCCGCTATTGGCGCAACTTAAGACACTGGATAGAAATTTGGAGCCGGTCATCATTTCCGGTGGCGTATTTCCCGACTTTGTTGGCGCGGCTATATCTCCGTCTGCCAACGAGCTTTTCCTCTATGCCTGGCGTACCGAGATCAAGGCGTGGGAGCAAATCCCGTTTCAATTTGATGAAAAAAATTCCGCAGGCAAATACTTCAATCCCAATGTCGATGAGGTTTCAGGTCTGGATGACAACGACGAGCTGGCGTTCATGGCGAAGGATGCTGGCGATCGCGGCCTCGGAACCTGGCTCGAGGATGGCACCTCTCGCACATTTGTTCGTTACGAAATCAAAATAGTTGATCCACTCGATCCCCAAAAGACCGGGTGGGTTTACCTG
>DASWHH010000394.1:0-1666 GCA_036398295.1 bacterium | reverse complement strand
ACATTGGCCGCCAAACGCACCTGCTGCACGAACGCATGAGTATTCTTGAAGAAAGGCTCGATCCCGACCATTTTCTCCGCATCCACCGTTCGACCATTGTAAACCTCGATCGCGTGAAGGAGTTGCAGCCTCATCTCAACGGCGAGTTTTTTATTGTACTCAGCGACGGCGCTCGTCTCAAACTCAGCCGCAGCTATCGCGAACATCTGCAAAAAGTACTTGGCCATTCTATTTAATTTGGAAAGTGGAGCGCAGCGCATAGAGCAGAGAACCTATCGAAAGACAGTGAAAGCGCCATGCGCTATGCGCTTTGCTATCTCATCTCATCGTTTAGAAAAATCAACTCATCGAAAACCGGCTTCGCTTCGGCGATTAGCGTTTCCAATTGGGCTTCTGCTTTCGTATCGTAAAGCTAAAACGGGTAAACGCTTAAACATCGAAAGGAGCGAACTATGTTTAACGAATTATCTCGTCGTAAATTCATGGGAAAAGCCGCGACGGCTTTGGTCGCTGTGCCCGCGGGACGATTGTTTTTGATACCTTCATCTGTGTTTGAATACTCAACACAACAACAGGGAAAAAAAGACAAAGGTCCCCGCCTGGATTTAAAAGTGGTTGAGGAGTTTGTCCGTGTCGCTCACGGCAACCTCGATCGCGTCAAGGAAATGCTGGAGATGCAGCCGGCACTGGTCAACTCCACCTGGGATTGGGGCGGCGGTGATTGGGAGACTGGACTCGGAGGCGCAGCCCACATGGGCAGGCGTGACATCGCCCTGTATCTTCTCGATCACAACGCGCGTATCGACATTTTTGCCGCGGCCATGCTCGGTCGAATCGAAGTCGTGCAGGCATTGGTGGCCGCGTTTCCCGGTATTCACAAAGTCCCTGGACCGCATGGCATCCCGCTGATCGCCCATGCACAAAAAGCCGGGAAAGATGCTGAAGCCGTGTTCGAGTTTTTAAGAACCTTGGAATCCGCATAAAGTCATCAACCACACCGCTGTGCAAACATTAACCACGGATTTCTCACGGATAAAACACCGGAAAATTTCGAGAGGTCGTTTACCCAATTGAAAGAAAAACAACACTCAACTAGCAATGAACCTGTGTTCCATCCTGTGAATCCGTGGCTATGACCCTCGCTAAAAAGCAATTCTTACAAACTTGTGGTAAGGACGTCTTTTTTGTATCATCACATTCGTCATAAAAAAAACTGGAGGGAAAATATGTCTACTCGTTGGGGTGCGCTGGCCCTGAGCCTATTCTCTCTGTTAGCTGGATATCAGGCAAGCAGCCTGAAAGCCGAAGAGGGTTTGCGGGCAATCAATGGCACCCAGCTGTACTGCAAGGTCATGGGCTCGGGCGAACCGATTGTCATCCTGCACGGCGGCCCCGGCCTCGATCACACCTACCTCCTGCCGCAGATGGCTGAGCTGGCGAAGGATTATCGCCTCATCTTTTTTGACCAGCGTCTGGCCGGACGTTCCGCCAGCAATGTCGATTCCAGCGCCATTACTTTGCAGAATTTCATCGACGATGTCGAAGGCGTTCGCCGGGAATTCAATTTGGAAAAGATGAATCTGCTGGCGCATTCCTGGGGATCATTTCTGGCGTTGAATTATGCTATCACCTATCCCGATCACCTCAAATCGTTGACCCTGGTGAG
>DASWHH010000393.1:0-5811 GCA_036398295.1 bacterium | reverse complement strand
TGACTAGCCTGGCCTTGGGTGATTTATCTATAGTTTTCATTTTTAACTCTTCCTTTCATAATGGATTACAAACCGAACGCCACGTTGAAGTAGAACTGGCGCGATGAGGGAAACGGCAGAGTGTCGACGCCGCGACCGACTGCCACGTTGCCGAACTGGCTGACTTCCGGGTCATAACCATCGTAACCCGTGAACATGAGCAGGTTGCGTCCCGCCACACCCAGACGCAGATAAGATAATTGACCGCCGCTCAACCGGCTCACCACCGAGCGCGGCAAAGAGTACGACAGGCTCAGTTCGCGCAACTTTACAAAAGTGCCATCTTCAACGTAGGCAGCGGTCTGGCCTCCCAGCACGGTGAGACGTCCCACGCCATTTCCGACGGGATTGCCATCGTCATCAACGAAGCCGGCGCTGAAACTATCAAAATCAGGCGACGTGCCGCCCAGGTCCATGATCAATTTGCCGAGATTGATGAGATCCCCGCCCTGCTGCCAATCCCACAACACGCTGATTTCGAAATTACCGATGTTGAAATTGTTGTTGAAGGAGAGGTTGAAATCAGGCGTGCCATCCCCCAGGGCATTGACGATGGTGCCGTCATTGTTAAACACCGTCTCGGCGCCAACGATCAAGGTTGGAGAAAAACCTTCCTGAATCCGCATGGTGCCGAGGAAAGTGGCAAAGCCGCCGAGGTTGAAAGGATCGACATCTAACTGGGTAATCTTGGAGTCGGTAGTGAAGAAGTTGACGCGTGAAGTCCAGTTAAAACCGCGTTTGCGAATGGGCGTCAGGCCCAGCGAAACTTCCCAGCCGGTGGTGCGCATGCTGCCGGCATTGGTCTCGATATTTGAAAATCCGCTGGAGGGCGGTAGGTTCGCTTCCAAAATCAAATCGCTGATATTCTGGCGATAGTAGCTAAGTTCAAGCGTGCCGTTGCCATTCAAAATGGTAGCATCGACGCCGAGTTCAATTTCCTTGGTGCGCTCGGGTTGGATGTTGGGATCACCGCGACGAGCGGACGGCACCAGGCCGGTCAGGCCACCGATATTCTCAGTCAACAAATTGGTGAACTTGGCGTTCGACTGCGGCAGGTTGCCGGTTTCGCCGTAGGCGGCCCGCAGTTTGAATTCGCTTGCAATGCCGGATAGGCTACTCCAGAAACCATATTGCGAGAGACGAATCGATCCCGAAACCTTCGGGAACAAGAAAAACTTTTCCGTATCGCCATTGGCGCTGCTGGCGTCGCCGCGCACGGCCCCGGTTAGGTAGATCTTTTCGTTCAAATCGACTTCTTCCTGAACGAAGAAGCCGCGCTCGCGCTGTTTGGTGATGGTCTGAAAAACTTCTACGCTGGCGGCCTGGTCCACGCTGGACTGGGTTTGGATCAAACCGTTGGAATTGACCGCCACGTTGTTGATATGGCGGTTTTCGAATTGCACGCCGCCGGTGGTACGGAAAATGATGTTGCTGCTGGTGTTATAGGTATGGGTTAGGTTCAGGTACAAGTTAGAGAAAATGTTTTCGGTTTCGCCGTTGATGGATTCGCCGGGCAGAGGGGCGTTGCGCTCATATTGCAGGTCGTTCGGGCTGAAAATGAAATGTTCTGCCGAGAAGAAATCCGCACCTGCCTGCGCGACAAAATCAAGCGCGTGCGCCTGGCTGCGGATCATGCTAAAATCGAGACGCAACGAGCCGATGGTACGAAACACGGTTTCTTCATTTCTAAACAGGTCGCGGGTTTCCGCCGGGTTCGACGGGTTGAAGGGATGGACCGGGTAACCCGAAGGACCGGCTGGCAGGTTGCCTCCCTGACCAAGTGGGTTTTCAAGATCGATGAAACTGGGAGTAAATCCTAACGAGAACCCCAGCGTGGTGTTGGTATTGTCATTACCTGTTATCGAGCGCTGGGACTCGCTGCGCGCAAAAGTAGTGAAGGCGCTGACTTTGAGTCGCTCGCTGATCCTGTGGTTCGCGTTCACTTTTCCGGAAAATTTTTTATACCCGGAATTCTTCACGATGCTGTCCTCGTCTTGCAGTAGCCCGCTCGCATAAAACTGGGTGTTTTCTGAACCGCCGCGGACACTGAGAGAGGTTTCCGAAATAAAGCCTCTGTTTCCAAAGAGCACTTCCTCTTGATCGATGAATCTGCCGCCGCTGGCGTTAAACAGCGCCAGGCCCTGCGACCCGTACTGTTCTTCCGCAGCTTCAGCCGTGAAACGCCGGGTGCCAATTTTGTTAAGGATGGAGCTAAAGCCTACTTGCTGGGTCACGTCCACGCGGGTCTTGCCGGCCACGCCACCTTTGGTGGTGATGATCACCACGCCGTTGGTGGCTTTCGATCCGTAGATGGCGGCGGCGCTGGCGCCCTTCAAAACTTCGATGTTCTCGATGTCGTTGGGATTGAGATCCGCGATGCGATTGGTGGGTTGGCCTTGTGGCGATGCGCTGCCCGCTACCGCAGCCTCGCTAACCAGGTCAAGACCAGATTGGACGGCTACGTTGCTGATGAACACGCCGTCCACGATATAGAGCGGCTGGGTTTCACCGGTGATCGTTGACAGGCCGCGTAAATTGACGTTGATGCCTCCGCCCGGGGCCCCGGAGTTCTGGCTAACTGTGATGCCGGCAATCTTGCCATTCAAAGCGCGTTCCAATGTTTGCGCCGGCGCCGGCACCAGTTCCTTCGAAGAAACCGTACCCACAGAATTGGCTAAGTTTCGCTTTTTGACCGAGGTTGCCAAACCGGTCACCACCACCTCAGACACCTTAAGAACATCTTCTTCCAATTCAATGGGTAAATCGCTGATGCTGGCCGTAACGGTGACTTCATCCGTCTTGTAGCCAATGAAACTCACTACCAGAGTAGCCTGGGTGAAATTCGGCAAGGTCATATGGAACTTACCATCACGGTCAGTAGCGGTACCCAAGTTAGTACCCTTAACCACTACGTTGGCGCCCGGAAGCGCCTCCCCAGTAAGACTTTCGGTCACTTTTCCGGAGATCTCCAGAGCTTGTGCCAGCAGCGAAGACGCTGTAAACACCACAAGCAGGAGCGTCAGGATTAAGTTATTGATTCGTTTCATTACTGCTTCCTCTCTTTAAATTTTGTTCAACCTCATTAAAACGTTTGTTAAAATGAGAAAAAAAATTAATCGCTAGATGGGTTTCATGGTTCTACCCTCCTTCCCCATGGCGTTTACGCGATGTTTAAGAAGTTGATTGCTGAGTGAAAGAAATGAGAAAAAACTAGTTGTTTCTTATGAGCAACATTTATTCCATTCTACAATTTTGTAGATCTCATCTTTAATAAAAACAAAAGCTAATAGGAATAAAATTGGTATATCTTAAAAGTCGTCATTCGTGCAAGGATTTGCACAATATTTATCATAGCCTTGCATATTGGAAAAAAAATTGAGAACCTGGGAGTAAGGCGCAAGGCAACTAAAGATTTAAATCTGCATAGGAAGTGCGAACTAAATTGGAAGACAAAATCTGAAAACTATTCTGCAGTGATGCAACCTTTTGCATGACCTCCAGGGTACGATGCGCGTCATCAACGATGCCTTCAAACTCAATGAAATCTCCCATGTCTTTAACGCGATCGAGATGAATCCGCACGTTCTCCAGCCAATACAAAACGCGACGCTTTTCGATCACGGTCAGGATCCCGAGGGCGCTGGTTAAAAGCGCCTTGAGCAAATCAGGATCGGAAACCGGATAAATGTGATAGTTGCTGAGCCGGGCACCCGCTTCGTCCGGGCGCTCGTAATAAATGAGCTGATTTTCCTGGTAATTGATTTCCCGAAGCTTCAACCTGCCGGACTTGACCTGGAAGTAGGTATCGATCTGATGAAGCTCCCCGCCAAATTGTGCACCCAAATGCACCGCAATCGCTTTGGCCTTTGCTAAATCCGGGCAGCAGGCTTTGATCTCGATGTTTTGCATTTTCCAAAAGGTTAAACGTACTCCAAATACGGATCGTTGATAATTTCCGGGAATACTGGTCCCAGGTATGGCACCGGTTCCAAATGATGAAGCTCTCTGAGTAAGTGATAGGCGCAAGAAGTCAAAAACCGGGCTTCCTCGACAGTCTCTCTCCAATCATCACTCAAAACCTGGCCCAACGTTTCGGAATTAGGCGGCAAGCCGAAATCCCAAGCGGCGCATAAGCGGACTAAAAAATCAACTTTATCAGCCAGAGTTGCGAGGGCTTCCGGAACCGGCTCTTCGGGATAGAGGCTGCCATCAATCCAGCTTTTGGATTTCCTTGGTAAAGACATTCTTAAACCATTCGCGTAATTCGGTCGCTTTTTCTCTTGCTTCTTGATCTTTGATCAAATTCAAAGGCCGGGTTTTTTCAATACGATTGAGATGCATCAATACGGCGGCAGCAGCGGGCATCAAATCCGCGTGTTGGACGCCCCGTTTTGCTTCTCGATCTAACCACAGTCGCCAACATTGCCAAGTTGTACACAGTTTCTGATTGCAAATTTCATAGATATCCAAAAAATCACGTGGAATACCCCGTTCGATCAGGGCGGCCATTTTGCTTGCAACTAAATCCTCAAACGTATCAAGTTTAACCGGCGCCCAGGGACTCAAAAGTGGCGGCCGCAGCTGAACGCTGCGGTTCGCAATTTGAAAATTAAAACAAACCTGTTCTTTTTCATAAAGGTCCAAACTGACCACATCTCCAAATCGTCGCAGTTTAACCTCACCAAATTTCTCTAACGTTTTTCTTAACACTTCGATTACTTCTTTCTGCTCCTTTGCGGTGGCCTCGGATGTCCACCATGCATCCACGTCCTTTGTGGAACGAAATTCGTGATAAAGCGTCAATCCAAGGGCTCCACCTAAAGAGACATGATTTCCCAAACCAGATTTTTGTAAAGCTTCCAAACAAGCAAGCGCGAAGGGATTAATTTGTTTTGGAATAGTAGGGTTCATGGGGAATCGCTTGCGAACAATCTCAAGGCTGCCATGCAAGTGTTAAAATGAATTTGCACAGTATCCTCCGTATGATACGCATAACCGCCTCCCAGTGTGACGGCAACTGGTACTCCACGCTTTTTGCATTCACCAAACACGTACTCGTCTCGGCGCTGCAGTCCATCGATGGTCAAACGCAGACTGCCAAGCTGGTCGGACTCGTAGGGATCGGCGCCGGCCTGATAGAGCACTAAATCCGGCCGAAATTCATTAAGAATTTTGGGGATGGCATATTCGAGATGGCTCATGTACTCCCCGTCCGAAACCCCTACCGGCAAATGAATATCGAGATCACTTTCCTCTTTGACCGGGTACAAATCGCGCTGGTGAATGGAAAAAGTGAAAATGCTGTCGTCGCCCTGAAAGATGACAGCGGTGCCGTTGCCCTGGTGCAGGTCGCAATCGATGATCGCGATTTTTTTTGCCAGAGCTTCCTTTTGCATCACTCGGGCGGCGACCGCAAGATCGTTGAGATAGCAGAACCCCTCGGCCTTGTCGGAGAAGGCATGATGAAAACCGCCATTGAGATGAACCGCCCAACCCCGCGCGACTGCTGTGCGCGCCGCCAGGATGGTGCCGCCGGCAGCGAGCGTGAACATGGCAATGATTTCCCGCGACATCGGCAACTCTGAAGAAGCAGTACGATGCGTCCAGGAACAAGTTTCAAGGTCGCGCAGATATGGCGGCGTGTGTACGAGCAGCAATTCTTCCGGCTGCGCGGGTTGGGGCGCTAAAAAATCGCTCACGTCCAATTTCAAGTCCCGCACTAATTTTTCATAGACCTGGCGATATTTGACGACTGGAAAGACGTGAATGCCA
>DASWHH010000392.1:0-5800 GCA_036398295.1 bacterium | reverse complement strand
CTGGGTGTAGTCGTCGTGATTCCGCCGTGGAATTTTCCGCTGGCCATCACCACCGGCATGACCTCAGCCGCCATCGTGACCGGCAACTGCGTTGTGCTCAAGCCGGCGAGCACAGCGCCGGTGATTGCCGCGAAGATGGTCGAAATTTTCCGTGAAGCCGGTCTGCCCGACGGCGTGCTGAACTACCTGCCGGGCAGCGGGGGGACGATTGGCGACCGGCTGGTGGATCACCCGCACACGCGGATGATCGCGTTCACCGGCTCGAAGGACGTGGGGCTGCGGATTTTCGAGCGGGCTGCGAAGGTGCATCCGGGGCAAATCTGGCTGAAGCGCACGATTCTGGAGATGGGCGGGAAGGATTGCATCG
The DNA here is from genome assembly GCA_036398295.1 of bacterium. Taxonomy (GTDB): domain Bacteria; phylum Zhuqueibacterota; class Zhuqueibacteria; order Oceanimicrobiales; family Oceanimicrobiaceae; genus DASWHH01. Next base: position 5,433 of record DASWHH010000392.1, on the reverse strand, counting down.
TGGTGGATCAGACCGCCGACCTGGATGCAGCCGCGGACGGTGTGGTGGCGGCAGCGTTTGGTTTTCAGGGGCAGAAATGTTCGGCGTGCTCGCGCGCCATTGTGGACGAAGCCATTTACGATGAGTTCCTCAAAAAACTGGTCGAGCGCACCAAAAAAATTACCATGGGCCCGGTAACCGATACCCGCAATTACATGGGCGCCGTGATCAATAAATCTGCCCAGGAAAAGACCCTGCAATACATCGAGATTGGCAAAAATGAAGGTCGATTGGCTTTTGGCGGAGGCAGGGGCGATGCTTCGGGTTACTACGTTCAGCCAACTATCATTGCCGATGTCTCACCCAGGGCCCGGCTGGCGCAGGAGGAAGTTTTCGCGCCGGTGCTGGCGGTCATCAAAGCGAAGGATTTCGACGAGGCGCTGTCCATCGCTAACGACTCCGAGTACGGACTGACCGGCGCAGTTTATAGCAACAATCGCGATAAGATCGAGAAAGCTAAACGGGAGTTTCACGTCGGGAATCTCTACTTCAATCGCAAATGTACAGGAGCATTTGTAGGCGTCCATCCCTTTGGCGGATTCAACATGTCCGGCACGGATTCCAAAGCCGGCGGGCGGGATTACCTGTTGCTCTTCTTGCAGGGAAAGTCCATTTCAGAAAAGGTTTAACGGACCGGTGATCGGCGCAGATAGACGCATGATTTTGGGCCGCTATCTGCGCCAAACTGCTTCAACTGCGCAAACCAATCCACACCATCCCCTCTTCGCCTATATTTCCCTCCACGGCAATTTGCGTGTCTAGAAATGAACGAATAACCCCAATATTCGTGAGTAGATGCTGAGTGATCTTCGGTGTCTTAAAAACCGAGGGTCCGTCAGCCAACGCCAACGGCAGCACCAACTGGTCGGCCAGGAATTCATCGAAGGCGCCTTGCCGATGCATGAACCCCACGAATGCATCGGCCGCTTCGGTAGCGACTTTTTCGGCGGGTTTGCCGCGTGCGCCTAAGGCGAAATAGCAGCCCAGGGAATGCTCGAATACCCCCAACAACATCATCATGGTGTTGATACCATGCGCGGGCCATTCCTTTATTTCAATAATGGGTTCGATCCCCTCCCGTTTTAAGAGTATCTCCGTCTGTTGCATTTGTCGTTCAGCCACCTGGCGCTGCAAATTGGCGTAGGCCGAGATACCGAGAATTACCTTCATATCTCCGCGCTCGAGAATATGCAAAGGGGTAATCGTTTTAACCGGATGAATTTCTGCAGAAATTTTGCCGCCACCTTTGGGATAAAACCCGGCCTCAATAAGGTGGATTTCGGCATCGGCGCCGATTCGTTTCATGAAAGGCAGCCACTGCAAATCGAGGTAGTCAAAGCAAGGTGACCACGGAACGTGCGTGCCACCGGTGATGGTAATCCGTGAGGACGATGCGGCGAAGCTCAGGGGAAGAAAGATTGTCTGCAGCACCAGGGTGGTGGCGCCGGCCGTCCCGATGTCGAACCGGTATTCGCCGGCTGACACGGTGCCGGGCTCAAATGTCAATTGTGTAGAATCCAGATGGTGGCCAGAGATGCGCGCCCTGCAGATCGCGCCGGCAGCCTCTACACTTTTGAGGTGCTGCGGTTGCAGACCGGGCCGTCGACGGTTAGCCCGGATATTCTTGATCGTGAAAGGCTGGGCGGTCAAGATCGACAGGGTAAGTGCGGAACGCAAGATTTGGCCTCCGCCCTCCCCACTGGAACCATCGAGTGCAATCATGGCAACGGTGTTATGGATGCGTGTGTTCTATTCAGAGAGTTCTTTGAGACGGAGCTGGGCCGCCCGTCGCCAGTCCGAGTTCTTGTTCTCCAGATCAATATAGCGTTTCCAAGCGGCTATGGCATTCTCTTTTTCGTTCAGGAATTCCAAAACCATCGCCCGATTATAGTGGGCCTCAAGCAATTCCGGATCCAATGTCAGGGCCTTTTGTAGATGCTCGAGGGCTGTGGAAAAAACCTTCTTATCGAAATAGATGAGAGAAAGGTCGTTATGGATTCGGGCGTTCTTGGCGTCTATCGCCAGGGCGCGGCGGTAGTATTGTTCCGCTAACTCCATTTTTCCTTCAAAAAAATAAATAGTGCCGAGCTTATGATTGAACTCTACACTTTCAGGCTTAAGCTCCAGCGCCTTCAACACCGCTGCGGATCTTAGCCTATTCTCTGGTTTGTCATCCTCCACCCCTCGCGGAATCCCGAAAGCAAATTCACCCGCCCCGCTTGGCCGTAGTTCGTCATCATAAATCTTTTCGCCGGTTACAGCCTTGTCGAAGCTTGTGCGCGCATTTTGAAAAGTAACATAAGCGCTTAATGCGGGGAAGCTCACGAATATGAGCACCACCAGGCCGACGGCTGCCAGCGCACCTTTGCGCTGCCATGAAAGGCGCCGCCATAGTCTGTTGCTGCCTGCTATGACTTGTCGCAAATGCGCTTTTAGGGTTGGGCGTCCGGCCGCCACGTTCGGCCGGTAAGCGGGGACCGGATCGAGAGGGTCGGCTGTTTTAATCGCTGACAGTACGGCCTGCTGTTCGGCACTAAGCTCGGGTAGATCATACCGGGCTATCCGGCCGAATTCCTGCAAGCAGTCGTTGCAGCCCGTAAGATGACTATGGACCTGATCCCGCTGCGATTCAGTGAGCGTTCCTTGAAAGTACTGCTCCTGTACGTTACTCGAAATATGATCCGGTAGCGGTAGCGGTCGAATGATCGGCGTGAAATCATCGTGTTGGGCGCTGATCACTTGCTGTATTTTCCTGACGAAGTGCAACTCCTCTTGGCAACGGCGGCATATCTTCAAGTGCTGTTCGAACCGTGCCGAATCGGCTTTCGTCAACCGGCCATTCAGCACGCAAAAAAACTGGTGAAATGTTAGGCAATTATTGGTATTCATTATACTTCCTTTTTATCAGCCATTTGTATAGACAACATCGAGCGCCCAAAATTCCCAGTTCATCGGCCAAAATAAGCTTTTTCCAATATTTTTTTCATGCGACTGATGACGGTTTCGATGCCACTGACTGATATTCCGGGTTTGAAACTTTTCGCTATCTCGCTGGAGGATAATCCCTCAAAAAAGTATAGTTTAAACACCATAATATCCCGGTCAATGTTATACCCCGGGTAATTGACGCGCAAAGTTTGAACGAGGTGTTCCTTGACAAATTCCTCCTCCAAATCGTCTTCGGTGTTAACGCAACCGGGATCAATATCGTTTCCACCGATTTTGTCGGTAGTAGAGATGCTCTCGGTTACCCGCTTGCGCTGTTTCGTTTCATTCTTCGAAAAGTTTTTCGCCAGGTTAATGGCAATGGCTCTCAAATAAGCGCGGAATGATTCCGGGTGCAGGCCTTTAAACTCCTTCAAAGCTTTGCCGTCGTCTTTTAGAAGCTTTGCATACACATCCTGGCGAATGTCTTGAACAGCTTCTTTAAACTCCTGCAGATATGATGCGTTCCAGTGTTTCCCTAATTCATTTATGATGAAAACCAGGATGGGCTGATCGAACCTTTTTTGAAATTCCTTCCACAGTTGATTCCGTTTTTCTGATAGTCCGACACATTGCTTAATCAATTCCTTATCGGAAAGGTGTTCAACAAGCTGGGCAATGATGATAGTTGAAAATATTAACACGAACAAATCAGCGACAAGGGAGGGAAGCAGCGCCAACAGAGAGCGAAAAAAGACGCCCGCCTTGATGTTCCATATCAAAAAACCGAATACCCCCTCGGTAAGGCCTGAGGCTGTCATAGCGGGAGACCGGACTTAGTGCCGCGTTAGAGAATGACGAATTCCCCCAAAACGTTTGTGTCCTCGATGCGAGATTGGGGCGGCCCAATTTAGGCGTAACCTCGTGATGCAAGAACCGCAAAATTTATTAATCATTTAGTGATTAACGAACAAAGAATCAAGAATATTTTTTACAAAAGTTTAAAATCTGCGATTTCGCTCAAGTGCTTTGCGCCTTGCCAGGCCTAAAGAATTCGCCAATTCTCCCTGGTTGCGACTACTCTTTAGGTTGACAAACCGCTCAGGGACAACATCTATTCAGGGATTTTGATTGAGTTCAAAATCCCTTTTTTTATTTTGGGTCGTGGAAGGAACATCTATGAGAAAGAAGCACCTGGCGACATTCGCCTCTCTATTGCTGGTGATTTTGTACCTGCAAAACGCATTCGGGCAAAACTACCTTTTTGACGAGCCCCGGCAGGGCGGGTTTAAATTCATCCCGAATGATCATCTCGATATAACGCATGCCATGCACTATACCGGCAGCGGCATGCTGGCGCGCGGGTTTTACAACCTCTACCAATCACGAGGAATGAAGCACCCAAAACTGTGGGCGGGCTTGACTGCTTGTAGCATCGGCCTCTTGAAAGAATATGAGGATGCCTATCGCACAGGCTGGGGCAGAATCGATACCATTTTTAATCAACTGGGCATTATTTCCTTTTTGATGCTAAAGGACTACACACGCTATTCAATCACTGTTGAAGAGGTCGTAACTGCGGATAGGCAATTCGGGGTGGGGATCAGATTCTTCAGGTCGGAGCAGTTCAGCCCGTTGCGCGCGTCAGTGGGGCTTTTTGGGTACTACGATACCCACAACGACGTCTGGTTCGGCATAGATTCTCATTTTTGGTTGATCGGGCGCACCGAGCTGCACACCGGCATAACCCTGTTCAAGCTTCAGGAGCCGAACCGTCCGCATGTGCAGCCAACCGCAGGATTTGCGTTTCGGCTTTACTGATTGCCGGGTTAGAATACGTCCGGTTGTCGGTTTTCCTGGCCGTTGGTCATCTCCAGGATGCCCATTTTGGTCAAGGCGTAGCCGGCGAACTTCTTGACCATAGCATCCGGGTGATTAACCAGTCCGCAAATGTGGGGCACAAATTGCGTTTCCTGCGCCTGCCCAATGACATACAGCGCGTAGGCCTTCAGCCAGTTATCCTCACCGTTCAGTACCGCCAACATGCCCTCAAAATCCGAAGAAATCTTTGCACCAAATTGATTGAGGACACGTTCGGTTAACGAGTGCGCCATCGTCCGCTCGATGAGCGGAATAACCCGCTTCTTGATCTTTTTCTCTAACACGTTATCCAGGAATTCGAGAGCATTCACCCGTGCGTCGGGATCCGCGCTTTTGATCCCCTGGTAAGCGGTGTAAATATCGTCAGGCGTGTACATTAGCCCCAGTAGACGGAAAATGCGATCGAGATTGTTTTCGAGCCGGCTTTCCAACGCTTTCACAAACAGGTTTTGCGCCTCCTGCACCGGCTTGCCATTGACCGCAGCTTCTCCAGGAACAAACGCGGGATGGTCGCCATTGAGTTGGGTATTGAGAATGGCGAGCGTGTTGATGTACGAATCGGCCTCGTCCAAAATCTGCGCAACAATC
>DASWHH010000391.1:0-4747 GCA_036398295.1 bacterium | reverse complement strand
GTTACTTATGGGCTAATTCCGTATGGGCAATCTCCGCATCCTCTGCCGGTTTTTCGCTCCTCGAAAACACTGGAGAATGGCAAGGCGGAAATCAATATCAAAGACAGGTTCAGCGGCCACTATGACTTTGTGGGCTGGCGTGAAACGGGAAAATTGACTTTGGGCTATCGAGTGATCGATGACGAGGGGATGATCGTTTTTGATGGCGAAGTGTCCGTCGCCGGAACCGGGCCTTTCGAAACAGTCCCCACCATTTATGAGGGACCTTATGTCAGCAATGTGATGAGCACCAACGCGGTCATCTGGTTTGAAACGACCCATCCGATCAAGGCTGTCGTGGAAGTGAATGGTAAAAAGTTTGGGGACACCGAGGCGGTCAAGCATCATGAAATAGCGATCACCGGATTGAAAGCAGACACGAAGTACGATTACACGGTGACGTATGGCGCCTTTGCTCAGCGCTATCACTTCAAAACCGCGCCGCAGCCAGGGAGCCGAAAGCCTTTTGTCTTCGCATACTCCAGCGATAGCCGCCACGCCACCGGTGGCGGCGAACGCAGGATCTATGGCGCCAATGCTTACATCATGAAGAAGATGGCTGCTGTTGCTTCTCGCGAAGGCGCCGCTTTTGTCCAGTTCACCGGTGACATGATCGACGGTTATCTGAGTAATAAAGAAGAACAGCATGTCCAACTCACCAACTGGAAAAAATCCATCGAGCCTTTTTGGCACTATATTCCATTCTATGTTGGACAGGGCAATCATGAAGCCCTGGGTTACATATTCAAGGATGAAAACGGTCGCCGCAAGGCGTTTGTTGACAAGTTTCCTTACGACACTCAATCGGCGGAAGCGGTGATGCAAGAAGCGTTTGTCAATCCTGTAAATGGCCCCGTAAGTGAGGACGGCAGCATTTATGACCCGGATCCCCGCCAAGCGGACTTCCCTGCCTACCGGGAAAATGTTTTTTATTACACTTATGGCAATATGGCCATGCTCGTCCTGAACAGCGATTATTGGTATGCTCCGACTATAAGTAGGGAAACCTCCACAGGCGGCGGCTTGCATGGCTATTTGATGGACCAGCAGTTGGCGTGGTTGAAAGAGGTGATCAACAAATTTGAGAAGGACTCTGACATTGACCACATCTTTGTGACGCAGCATACTCCGGTTTTTCCCAATGGCGGACACAGCAAAGATGATATGTGGTATGGTGGAGATAATCAAAAGAGGCCGTATGTAGCGGGCAAGCCGGTGAATAAAGGAATCATTGAACGAAGGGATGAATATCTGGGTATCCTGATCAACCAGAGCACCAAAGTCGTGGCCGTCCTGACAGGCGATGAGCACAACTACAACTGGCTGAAGCTAACCGCCGAGGTGCCCATTTATCCGGAAGATTATCCTTTTAAAAAACTGAAAATTTCCCGGCCCATTTACCAAATCAACAATGGCGCTTCCGGCGCCCCCTATTATGGCCAGGAAAAATTACCCTGGAGTGATCACACCAGGTCTTTTAGCGTGGAAAATGCCGTTTGCCTCTTCTATGTCGATGGTCAACGTGTGGTAATGAAGGTCATCAACCCTGATACATTGAATGAGATTGATGAGTTAAAACTCCGGTAATCAGGGAAGAGATTTAGTTCATGAAGAACGGAAAGAACTTAGCAGAACTGGCGAGGGTTTTCCTCCGCTTGGGCACGATCGGCTTTGGCGGCCCGGCCGCGCACATCGCCATGATGCAACGCGAGGTGGTGGAAGACCGCAAGTGGATGACCCAGCAGCATTTCCTGGATCTGGTCGGCGCCACCAACTTGATCCCCGGTCCCAATTCCACCGAGATGGCCATTCACTGTGGCTTTCATCGCGCCGGTTGGTCGGGACTGTTGATTGCGGGAATCAGTTTCATTTTGCCTGCCACACTCATCACCGGTGTCTTTGCGTGGATTTATGCGAAGTATCACACGGTGCCGCAATTGGCGGCCGTTCTGTACGGCATCAAACCGGCGGTCATCGCCATCATTGCTGGAGCGGTTTTCCAGTTGGGACGAAAGGGGTTGAAGAATTGGCAGCTCGGCCTCGTCGGTTCGGTGGTCATCTTCATGTCGCTCGCCGGTATCAATGAAATTGCCGCCATTCTCATCGGCGGGGTGGTTGGCATGATTTGGCTGCGGTTTTCATTCGGTGGCAGTAAAATTCAATCATGGCTTCTGGCGTTGCTGCCTCTCAATTCAGCGCTTTTCTATTCGGGCGCAGGCAATACAGCCAACGCATCGGCAATGCAAATTTTCATGGTGTTTCTGAAAATCGGCGCGGTGCTGTTTGGCAGCGGCTATGTGCTGATCGCCTATCTCGACGGGGAGGTGGTCAGCAAATTGGGCTGGCTTACCAAAGAACAACTGCTCGACGCCATCGCCATCGGACAATTCACACCCGGGCCGCTGCTATCGACCGCCACATTCATCGGCTATCAGATTCTCGGCGTTTGGGGTGCGTTGCTGGCAACCGTCGGCGTCTTTCTGCCATCTTTCATTTTCGTCGCGATTTTGAATCCGTTGATTCCAAAACTTCGGCAATCCGAATGGGCTTCGGCGTTCCTTGACGCCGTAAATATCAGCGCGGTGGGATTGATGGCGGCGGTGACGCTTGAGCTGGGCCGCGCCATTCTGCTCGACTGGAAAGCCCTGCTCATCGCTGTCAGCAGTATCGCCGTCACCCTGCGGTTCAAAAAAGTCAGTTCCGTTTGGATTGTCGTTGCTGGCGCCGTTGCCGGTGTCTTGCTGAAGACGATCGAAAGAGTAATTGTGAACTAGCGCAACAATCCAATGTGGAGGTAGAAGTATGAAAATCTTGCTTATCATTAACGACGCTCCCTATGGTTCTGAAAAGGCGTACAACGCCTTGCGACTGGCGATGACGCTGCAAAAGGAACACACGGACACGGAAATTTGGATTTTTCTAATGGCCGACTCAGTGACGTGCGCCTTACCCACTCAGTCAACGCCGCAGGGTTACTACAATGTTGAGCGCATGCTGAAGGCAATCATCAACAAAGGTGGCCAAATAAAGGCATGTGGGTCCTGCTCAGAAGCACGAGGCATAAAAGGGCTTGCTTTGTTGGCAGGAGTCGAAATCAGCACGATGAGCCAGCTAACCAAGTGGACAGTTGAAGCGGATAAAGTACTGACATTCTGATGGGAGGGGTATATTTCGGCTCATGTTTTTTTGCGATTCACTTAGATTGTTTCTATCTTCCTAAAAAATGTTCCGAGATATTCGGCCTTGCTTTTATTCGGCTTTTTTTGCAAAAATGTTTTTCCCATGATTGAAAAAAAAGAATTGACTACTGGCAGAAAAGCGGCGCTTGGTCTCAAATTGGGTTTGAGCATTGGCGTGACCCTGGGCATCGGACACCTCGTTTGGTTTTTACTCACGGAACACTACCAGCCTGCAGAAATTCGCTACACAATTTTCAACCTCGCGGCGAGCAGTCTGAACACCGTTACATTTTGGACGCTGATTATCAGCGCCGCCTTCATCCTGGTTTGGTTTTTTTATCCACGCCTCGAAGGGCTGTGTTTGGCTGCTTTCATCGCCGGCCTGGTCTTTTTGCCGATCGCTTATGTCATCAACAAGAATTACTTGCCGGGCTTCCGTGAAATCAAAAGCCTCGTCGGCAATGGCATGATTGCCGTCACTGCGTTGGCGTTCGCATTTCTAATTTTGCGGTGGACGCGAGACGCCACGTTCATCCACCGGTTCGCCCGCACTTCAATTTTTGTTGGCGCGGTAGTCGTGTTGTTTGCGAGCAACGCGGCTTTGCGATTGCAGCCGGTTCACCAGCGCCTGCAATCCGCGCCATCCGATCCGCAAAAACTGATAGCGTTTCTCGATGCGAAAAGAATGGCGCTGGATAAAACGGACGGTGGAGGAGCAGTCGTTCCTTTGGAATCCACCAAGCAATATTTTGAGAAGAAATTTGCAGCGCGGCAGCCCGAATTGCGAAAAAGGATCGCGCAATTGGACAGCGCCAAAATCATCGCGCACGCGGATTCGATCCTGATGCGGCGTTTTGCGTTTGTCGGCGTCAGCAAAATTTTGCCGGAGAAAATTCTGTGGCGAAACAATCCCACGAACGATTTTGTGTGGCTGTTCAATCTCAATCGTCAGGAGTGGCTGTGGGATCTGGTGGCGGCTTATGTCTTAACGGGTGATGAAAAGTACGCCCGGGACTTTGAACTGATCTTGTCCGACTGGTTTGAGCAGAATCCCATGATGAACTGGAAGGACGAATCCGATCCGGTGTGGCGGCTCATCGACAGCAGTCTGCGCCTTACCGCCACCTGGCTGGATGCGCTGACCGTGTTTTTCCCCTCCGACATGATCAGCGATGATCTCAAATGGAAAATGCTGGCAGCGATCCACGATCACGCTCAGTTTCTCATGCACTTTCGCTCGCCCGGCCGCAACCACCTCATGCAGGAAACGTTCGGATTGATGGCAGCCGCCGCGGTGTTGCCGGAATTCAAAATGTCGCAACGCTGGCTGAGCATTGCCAAACTCAGGTTGGATCGCGTGTTGACCGAAGAGATTTATCCCGACGGCGGCTACAACGAGCTTTCTACTTTTTATCATCGCTACGTTATTCGCATCCTGCAGCAGATCGCCGATTTTGCCGCGGGAAATGACGTCAAACTGACCGAGCTTTTTTATGAACGCCTGCAGCAGATGTACAGCTTTCTCATGT
>DASWHH010000390.1:0-2007 GCA_036398295.1 bacterium | reverse complement strand
CGTGCAAAAGGAAAACCCGCTTTTCCGTACCGTAACCCTTGGCCGCCGACTTAAAAAGGTTGACGAACTTCATCAACGGTCGCTCCAAACCGTAAACTGCGTCACGGCCGTTGTCAACGGGATCGGAAAAGAACCTATATTTGATGAGTTTCTCCTTAAACTCAAGGTATTCCTCAGTGCCATAACTGAGTAGCATGTCGTAAAGGCGCTGAAACGCAGAGCGCGTGACCATTGGATACTGCTGAACAATCTCCAAATAACCTGCGAATGTACCCTCCCAGTTAAGCTGCTTGAACTCATCGACATTCTGCAAATTCTTGATGAGGGATATTATGTTGCCATTCTCTTTCTTCAAATCCGCAACCCTTCTCGTTTGATCTTTGGCGGTCATATAAGTACACCTCCAGGAAAGTTAACTCAACCGTTTCCTAAAAATACAAATTCTATGCCACTATTATTTCCCCATCCCCTTTCACAAGCTGCAGCACCTGCTTGAGAAGATGCTCCTTCGCATCACTATGTGTGCCATGATGAGACAAAGAACACAGGGGTAAAAAAAAGTCGAAATAAAAAATCTATTTCGACGTGATGCGTGGAATTCAAAGAACCTGTGAGAGTTTTACTAATATAGTGAATTTGGAATTACAGTCCTTTGTCGTGTTTCATTTACCTTATCTTGTTTTGAACTTGAATTAATTTATAGCAGAACCCATCTAAAAGTCAAGCACTATTTTTCAGTCACTTCATAGACCCCCCGGCCAATCCTAATTTCATACTTCCCCGTTTAAAAGCAGTTCCCCCATTTTTTTGTTTGACAAAAACCGCGCAGTTTAGTATTAATACACAGCGGCAACTATTTGAAGGTGCCATTTCTTCATTTAAGGCAACTCCCCTTATGTTCTCAAAAGCATTGGGCGCGGCCGTATTAGGAATCGATGCCTACATCGTTGAAGTCGAGGCGCATCTCGAAAGTCAGCTTCCGGCGTTTGCTACCGTGGGTTTGCCGGAGGGTGCTGTCAAGGAGTCGAAGGAACGGGTTTCAGCAGCCATAAAAAATTGCGGCTTCAAGTTTCCACAAAAACGCATCACCATCAATCTGGCACCGGCGGACATTAAGAAAGAAGGCTCTGCCTTCGATCTTCCCATCGCCATCGGCATTCTCGCAGCGATGGGACAAGTGTCACCGGATCATCTTAATGACTTCATCATTCTCGGTGAGCTTTCGCTCGATGGCAGTTTGCGTCCCATCCGCGGCGCTCTCCCTATTTCATTGGCGGCAAAAAAAGCAAACAAAAAGGGAATACTGTTGCCAAAGCCCAACGCCAAGGAAGCGGCTATCATTGAGGGCATCGATATTTTTCCGATGTCCAATCTCGCAGAAACGGTGGATTTCCTTAACAGCTCGCTATCTGCCGACCCGTTCAAATTGGACGTACTGGAAATTTTCTCGCAAAGCCGGAATTACACCATTGACTTTGCCGATGTCAAAGGTCAAGAACACGTCAAGCGCTCCCTGGAAATTGCTGCAGCCGGTGGCCACAACATTGTTATGATTGGCCCGCCCGGCTCGGGCAAAACCATGTTGGCAAAGCGTCTGCCTACCATCCTTCCGGATTTGACTCTGGACGAAGCGCTCGAAACCACCAAGATTCATTCTGTCGTGGGACTGCTGCCGCCGGACACAGCCTTGATCGCGACTCGTCCCTTTCGCTCGCCGCACCACACTATCAGCGATGCCGGGTTGATTGGCGGCGGTAAGCTGCCCAAACCCGGCGAAGTGAGTCTGGCCAATCATGGCGTTTTATTTTTGGATGAGTTGCCCGAATTCAAAAAGAACGTCCTCGAAGTGATGCGCCAGCCGCTCGAAGACGGGCGCGTCACCATCTCGCGAGCGTTGCTTTCCCTCACCTATCCGGCCGAAATCATGCTGGTCGCGGCGATGAACCCTTGCCCGTGCGGGTTCAATGGCGACCCCCATCACGAGTGTTCATGCACGCCGCCACAAAT
>DASWHH010000389.1:0-4651 GCA_036398295.1 bacterium | reverse complement strand
TGTTAGAAAGAAAGGTGAGCAAACCCTTTTCCTGATTATCTTTTTTGCGATAGAGGCGATGCAATATCCGCTGCAGTCCCGTGTAAGTGATAGTTTCCCCAAAATAATTGGTGGCCGCGTCCTCGACGTTGTGGGCCTCATCGAAAATAATGCGGTCGTAGGCCGGTAACACAGCATTTTCGGAGGCGCCGAACGCAGCGCGCACCGCCAGGTCGGAAAACAGCAAATGGTGGTTGGCAACCAAAATATCCGCCCCGGCTGCCTGGCGACGGGCGTTGTAAAAGAAACATTCGTTATAAAACGGACAGCGGGTTTTGAGTGAGGTATCGCTTTCGGATTGAATTTTTTCCCAGACATCCGACCGGGGCTCGATGTTCAAATCGGATTTGCTGCCGTCTTTGGTAGTTTTCGACCAATCGATGATGGCTTGCAGCTCACCGCGCTCGCTTTCCTCTGAGAACAGATCGATTTCCTGTTCGGCCTCGGCTAACTTACGTTTGCAGCCGTAGTTGGTGCGGCCTTTCACCAGCACCGCACGAAATTTCTGATCGAGAATGGAACTCAGGAACGGCAGATCTTTGTGAATCAACTGTTCCTGCAAATTGATGGTGTTAGTGGAAACCACGATTCGCTCCTGATTCTGCACGGCGTACTGAATGGCCGGTAGCAGGTAAGCCAAAGTCTTGCCGGTGCCAGTACCGGCTTCAACCATGGCAATTTTGTTTTCATTGATGGCTCGGCTCACAATTTCGATCATCTGAATTTGCTGTGGACGGAACTCGTAGTTTTCCAATTTTCTTGAAATGGGCCCGTCTTCGGCGATAACCTTGATTAAAGCTCGCGGATCAATCGGCGTCGTCTTCTTTTCGGCAAACGGCTCAACGACAACATAAACATCAGCGACCGGGTTGTTGATGATATAAAACCCGACGCCGTCGTTGCCGAGAATCGCGGCGATGTGCATGTCCGCCCCGGAGGGTCGCAGCGTGCCACTGGGGTGATTGTGAATGACCACATCCCCCTGGCGCGCCACTTGCAGAAGTGCCGGCGCCGAAGTCTCATTGCCGCGGGCAAACACCTCGACCGTCGCAACCAAACGATCGTTGTTCACATAACCGACGAGAAAAACCTCGTTGCCCTCGGCTTCAATGATGTGACGCCGAATGGCTTCGATGGCGTCCTGTGAAAGATACTTTTCTGTTCTGTTGGTCACAAAATCACAATCTTAATTTTCTCGATAATGCGTTGGAATAGCGTAGCAGGTAAGCGTCGAGCGAAAACTGCGCGCTTTTGCGCTATGCGCTCTGCTCTATGCAATCACTATTATCAGAACAACGACAACTGGCTCTGCGACCGCAGCGGCTCGGCATCCAACCCGAGCCGCCGGAGATGATTGGCAAAATCTGTGAAGCCGTGAGTGGTGTAGACTTTGCGTGCGCCGGTGCGGCGAGCATAGTCAACCAGCCCTTCAAAATCAGAGTGATCGCTAAGCGGCAAAGCAAGATCGACGCCACGGCGATATTTGGTTTCCGGGTGCAGGGCCCATCCTGAAAGAAACACCAGCCGTTTTTGGGTGAGGCGTTTGACCATTCGGGTTCGCGCGGCCCGGGGCGGGATGATGAGTACTTTGCCATCGAGCTCATCCTTTTTGTATTTCTCCCAGCTGCCAAAACGGACGCCAAATTGTTCGTAAATCCTGGCAAGGCGCGCCACCGAGCCATGGACGCTCATTGGGTAGCCGGCATCGCCCAAGACTTTCATCGCCTCCTGAGCCTTGCCCAGGGCGTAACCTATCACCACCGGTGTTGCACCTGCGTGCAACGTTCCCTCAACAAATTCCAGCAATTGTTCCTCCACCAGTCGACGATCGGGGAAGCGGTAAAACGGTTGGCCGTAGGTACATTCCATGATCAATATGTCGCTTTGCGGAATCTCGATGGGCTCCGCCGTGGCACTATTGTTCAAATTGAAGTCGCCGGAGTAAAGCAGCCGGCAGCCATCGACCTCAACCAGAATCTGCGACGAACCCATAATATGTCCGGCGGGGTAAAGGGTAATTTTGAATCCCTCAAACTCAAGGGCCCGCTTGAACTCCAGAGGGAGGGCATTGCTCTTGCCAATCCTGGTGTTGAAGAACTGAATGGTTGGTGGAGAGGCTAAAATTCGGCGATGTTTTTTGGCGTGATCCATGTGACCGTGTGAGACGCAGCAGACATCCACTGACTTTTGCGCATCTAACCACAAAGAGGAGCCGTTTAATTTGATGCCTTTGTCAAAGTGAAACATATCGAATGTTCTGTAAGCATTACTCGGTTGTGCTTCGGTGAAGATGGTGTCGAACGAAATTATGAGGAGAGATGATTTTCACTTTTGGAAACTCAATCCTTCGCAGGATGTTGAAATGACGATCCCTTGTAACCAGGAAATCAGCATTGACAGCCACGGCACAATCAACGAACTTATTGTCATCGGGGTCGGAAGTTATTAATCCGAATCGAAAATTAGGATTTACTTTGACTACAAAGGGCGAGGTTTCCAAAAAAGATAAAAACAGTTTACGGGTTTCTTTGCGACATCTCAGCCCAACAACTTCTTCATATTCCAAGAGGATGTCATTTGAAACAAAGAGAAAAAAATCGCCACTCAAGAGGGCTTGAAAAAGTGGATGAAATCGACTGTGAGAAGAGATGCTTTCGATGAATACATTGGTATCAACAACGAGTTTCATGAATGGTTTGAACTATAGGGATTTCGTTTTCGATGTTGGCTAATGGCATCCCTAATGCGTTGACTCGTGAGTTTCTCATCCTTCATCGCATCTACCAATTTTTCACCAATTATCTTTGCTATGAAGCTGTAAACTTTCACAAGTTGATCCAAATTTAGAGCTTCAACCTTCTTGTGTAATTCCTTTTTTAAGTCTTGTTTGGTTAGATTTTTCTCCAACATCTTTTCTTCTCTCTTCGTTAGATTGGTGGGAATTAACCAATTTATACTTATTAAGTCAACAAAATTTCTCAAATGTCTACAAGCATACTTGGCGCTGCCCTCTAAGGCAAAGGCCTGTATGCCCTTGGTTTCTTCTCTGATCCTTTTCGAATTTGCGCTCAATTGAAGTGTTGGCTTTGCACATAGCAGACACTCTGTTGTTAATTCTTTCTAAAATTCTACAGCTCATCTAGTCGCATGAGGATTTACAAATTCAGGTTACGCCTAACAAATACGTTAATTGCCATGTATTGGCTCGTTCAACAACTCATAAATTTTGGCGCTCAGGCTGGCGCCGTGTAGATCTTTGTAGCGAATGATACCTTTGCGATCGATCAGAAAATTCTTGGGCAGGGCAGTCACACGATACAAGTCAACGAGCGGTGAGTGCCAACCGTTGCCGTCGGCGATTTGCGGCCACTCAATTTTTTGAGTGTTGAGAAAGTCCCGCAAATGATCGAGATCGAAGTCAAGATTGACGCCGACGATTTCGAAATCGCGCTGGCGATAGCGCCCGTAATTCCTCACCAAAACTGGCAAGTCGGTCTCCCATGGCTTGCACCATGAGGCCCAGAAATCAATTAGCACAACTTTGTTGCTTAGATCAGCGAGAGCGATGGTTTGCCCGCCTAAGGTGACGGCCTGAAAAGCCGGAGCAGGCATTTCTTCCTCCAGTGTAATCTTTGGCGGCGCACTGGAATCAGCAACCGCAATGACAATGTCTCCGCCTTCCCGGGAAATACGCTTGACGCGGTAGGTGACGCCGCTAATATTAAAATAATCGTTGAGCGAAAAATACTCTGGCGAGTCCGTACGGCCGTTCAGGATGCCATCGCGGTCGACGTCGATTGCCAGAGCTGTGTTGTCGTCATCAAACCAGCCATCGAGGTTGTCATCCAGGACAGCGATTTTGTAGGCGGTGTCTTTTAAAGCGATGTTGCCCTCGCGGTAACCATTGCGATAGGCAATGATCGAATCTGGCAAGCGGTTCTTATAACGATAGAACGAAACCGGATAGGGCACGGCCACGATTTCGCCGTCCTTTTGGTAGTGCACATCCACCAAGGCTTCTTTCGTCCACAATTCGTTCTGTTCCGCATCCCAAGCCGGCTCACCGTCATCGCTGAGATCCTGGTTGTTGTTTTTATCAATGTACAGGTAACTGAATCCGCCAGGTTGCAACTCATCGAGCGCGATCGTGACCAGAGAATCGGCGCCATTGCCGATTTTCAGCGCGCCGAAAAGCGGTTGCGGCGACCTGAACTCCGGTAGTTTTAGCTGCGATTCCATAGGAGTCGCTGACAATTGAATTCGCCGCGGCTGGTAATAATTGACGACGGTCATGGCATCGGACTGCATTACGAGGCTCGCGGTGAATTCGGATCTCCTGAAAATGAAGATGAAAGTGATTGCGAGGATTACCGTGGCGACGCCGGCGGCGGCAATCAGTTTTTTGTTCATAATCTGAGGTATGATCGTAATCAAGCCAGAATGCCTTGCTCAAACTTGACCGCGGGAACAGTAAGCTTTTTGGTTTTCCTTCTGCCTTCTTTGATCTCTACGGCCATTCGCTTCATAATTTTTGACACTTCGGGTCGAAAATATTTTTCACCGCAAGTAGTGCAAACCAGGGCAGGAACTTCACTAAAAACAATTAGAGAAT
>DASWHH010000388.1:0-3180 GCA_036398295.1 bacterium | reverse complement strand
GTTAGAAGCCCACAGAAGAGACCGAAGCAAAGGGGTGCCAGCAGAGGATGTGCTTGGGAAGGTCTATGAAGGTTGTTTTTGATGGCTTGGCGAAAGAGTACAACGACGCTTTAGAATACTATGAACAGGGAGCCAACTTATTGGATTCAGAGAAAAAAGCCCTAAACGCACGATTCCAAGCCGATTAAACTCAGATCAAATGTGGCCAGTACAAACTCAAATACCTTGCAAACCTCCGTCAAATTCCTGAAAGGAATCGGCGAAAAACGCGCCCAGGCGCTGCACGAAGCAGGCGTGGAGTCTGTACTTGACCTTTTCTATTACTTTCCCCGCCGTTATTTGGACCGCAGCCACATCACGCAGATCAAAGATTTGAAAGCAGACATGATTGCTACGATTGTGGGCAAGGTGGAATTCTGCGGCGTGAAAAGCGGCCGCCGCCGGCGTTTCATCGCGGCGATTTCCGATGGCACCGGGATTCTCCATTGTGTCTGGTTCAACCGCGTAGAATACTGGAGCAAAATTTTTGAAACCGGTGAAACCGTTGCCTTCAGCGGCAAGGTCGGTTTCTTTGGCCAATTGCAGATGGTGCATCCGGAATTCGATCGCCTTAGCGACGAAGGCGAGCCGGATTTTCTCCACACCGGACGCATCATCCCCTTGTACCCGTCCTCTGAGAATTTATCGAAAGTCGGGCTGGACAGCCGCGGCTTTCGGCGGATTTTGAGAAACGCGCTGAAAAATTACACCGCCCAGTTACACGAAACGCTGCCGGCGGATGTTGTAAAACGTCAGCAATTGCTGTCATTGCCGGCGGCTGTCGAAAATGTTCATTTTCCTAAGGAGAAGAAAAACCTGGCTGCGGCGCGGCGACGCTTGAAATTCGACGAGCTGTTCTTCCTGGAGTTGATGCTGGCCTACCGTCGGCGCAGTGTCGAAATAACGCGCAAGGGCATCGAGTTTTTAAAAGTAGGTGATCGCACCCGCCGCCTCATCGAGTCCCTGCCGTACGAACTCACCGAAGCGCAAAAGCGGGTGATTCGTGAAATCCGCGACGATATGAAACGGGACACGCCGATGAACCGGCTGCTGCAGGGCGATGTGGGGGCGGGCAAAACCATTGTTGCGCTCATCGCCATGACGATGTCAATCGAGAACGGCTACCAGTCCGCGTTGATGGCGCCTACAGAAATTCTCGCCGAGCAGCACTTTCTCACCATTCATCGCCTACTCGAAGACCTGGGAGTGAAAGTCGTGTTGCTGATTGGCGCGCAAAAGAAGGCGGAGCGCGCGAAAATTTTGGAAATGATCAAAGCCGGCGAGGCCGGAATCATCATCGGTACGCACGCGCTGATTCAGGAGGGAGTGGAGTTCAGAAGACTGGGGCTGGCGATTGTCGACGAGCAGCACCGCTTTGGCGTTATGCAGCGGGCGATTCTGATGGAAAAGGGATTGAACCCGGACGTGCTGGTGATGACCGCGACTCCGATCCCGCGGACGCTGTCCTTGACCCTGTATGGCGATCTCGATGTCTCGATCTTAGATGAATTGCCGCCGGGCCGCAAGCCGGTAAAAACGGTCTGGCGCAGCGAAAGCAAGCGCGCGGAGATTTATGATTTCGTCAAGAATGGTATCGAGAATGGCGACCAGGTTTATATTGTGTTTCCCCTCATTGAAGAGTCCGAGAAGATCGATTTGAAAGCCGCCATTGAGAGTTATGAAAACTTGAAAAGCGGCATATTCCGGAACTTCAACATTGACCTGCTGCACGGCCGCATGAAAAGCGAGGATAAGGAGCAGGTGATGGCCGGATTTAAGGCGGGAACCATTCAGGTTTTGGTGAGTACGACCGTCATCGAAGTTGGCGTGGATGTGCCGAACGCCACTATCATGATCATCGAAAACGCCGAGCGCTTCGGGCTGCCGCAATTGCATCAATTGCGGGGTCGAGTGGGACGAGGCCCAAAACGCTCGTACTGTTTTTTGATCGCCAAATCGCCGGTTTCAGCTGAGGCAAAAATTCGGCTGGACACCATCGCCAAAACCAACGATGGTTTCAAAATCGCTGAAGCGGATTTGAAACTGCGGGGTCCGGGGGAGTTCTTCGGCACCAAGCAGCACGGGCTGCCGCAACTGCGCATCGCCGATCTCATCAAAGACACAGAATTACTATTGAAAGCCCGGGACGAGGCGTTTGAATTTGCCCGCCGCGATCGACAAATTGAACATCTGGACAGTCTGCCGGCGCGAGCCAATTTCTTCAAAGAGTATCATGACAAAGTTGAGCTGGCGCGGGTGGGCTGAAGCCCTTGAAGTGTCTTTTCATGTCCCACATTTTTTGCTGGACACAGGGACATAAGCTATATATCGCCCCTAAAGGGGTTGAGGTCGATTTCCTGGCTGTGGAGAGCTCTAAATATGTCACCGCTACGCGGTTCTTTTAAACGTTCTCCAAAAGAAAATTGTTGTCAACCCCGTAGGGGTGATATATTTATAGGCACTACGCTCCCTCGTAACCTAAGCACTCCGTTAGGAGTGCAATATTTGCCCCTGTGTCCAGCAAAAAATGTGGGACACCATTAGTGAAGTGTAGGGGTGGTCCCAAAACCAGAGTTTCTGGTCATGCCCGAATGCGTTGATCGGGCATGCAGGGCGAGAGCGCAGGAGGTTCCCGCCAAAAGCCTGCGGGAATAACAGCCTGTCGATGCTCTTGGTACAGTCTGCACTACGCCAGAATCGAATCGAATTTTCCAACGGAGGAAAAGTAATTCTATGGAGCATAAACAACTCAACCGTATCATTGCCGCGATAATGTTTTTGATTGCGCTGATCGTCTATGGTCGCACGGTAGCACCTACCACGTCCTACTGGGACTGCGGCGAATTCATCACCTGTGCGTATATTCTCGGCGTTCCGCATCCGCCGGGCGCGCCGCTCTATATATTGGTCGGGCGCATCTTCACCATGCTGCCTTTCTTCGATGACATTGGACTGAGGGTCAACATCCTTTCGGTGATCCTCAGTGCCCTCACGATCATGTTCACCTATCTCATTATCGTCCGCTTGCTGCGGGAGTGGCGCGGTATTCCCGAAACCATCGAGCAAAAGATCATCATGTATACCGGCGGCGTCATCGGGGCGCTGGCGCTAGCTTTCTCCGATTCATTCTGGTTTAACGCC
>DASWHH010000387.1:0-5698 GCA_036398295.1 bacterium | reverse complement strand
TGTACGCCTGGCAAAATCAACTTCATAACCAGGCTTGGATAGAGACCTGCCAAAATGCAACCGGCAGCCAACAGTGTCATGGCGGTATTCATTCTCGCGCCGGCATCGTGAGGACGCCTGGCGTACTGACTACGAGGTTCGCCAAGAAAGACTATCGCGAAGGCTTTACTAAAAGCGGCCAGCGCCAGACTCCCAATAAAAGCCAGCCCAACCGCCGAAAAAACTAGCAGCAAGCCTATGCTGCCGGTGATAGCAAAACCACCGCGCAGCATACCATTATAAATGAACCATTCACTGACGAAGCCGTTCATCGGCGGCAACGCACAGATGGCCACGCTACCCAGCAAAAACAGGATGCCGGCGCGCGGCATGGTTTTAAGCAATCCGCCTAATTTTTCCATGTTGCGGGTGGTCGTCGCGTGTAAAACGGAGCCGGCACCCAGGAACAGCAAACCTTTAAACAACGCGTGATTCAAAATGTGAAAGAGCGCGCCCGCGTATCCTGCGGCACTGACCAGCAGCTGTCCGCTCGCCTGTCCCAACAAGCCCACGCCGATGCCGAGGCCGATCACGCCGATATTTTCAACGCTGCTGTAGGCGAGCAGACGTTTGAGATCGCGCTGGGCCAGAGCATAGAGAATACCTAAGATGCCTGAGAGCGCGCCGATAATCAATAGCAGAATGCCCCACCACGCCGGCGGCGGTCCGAGGTAAGTCAACAAGCGCAGAATACCGTAGATGCCGGTTTTGATCATCACGCCCGACATAAGGGCGGAGACATGACTGGGCGCGGCCGGGTGAGCCTCCGGCAACCAGACATGAAACGGCACGAAACCGGCCTTGGCGCCGAAGCCGATAACCGCCAAAACAAACAGCACGCTGCTGGTGGTCGGTGAGGCAGCTGCAAGTAGGTGAAATTGATCGAAATTCAGCGATCCCGTTTCCCGCGCCGCGAGCACAAACATGGCGAACAAGAATGCCGCGCCGAGATGGGTGGCGATCAGGTACGTGAGCCCGGCTTCGCAAACCTCCGGTTTTTCATCCTCAAAAGTCAAGAGGAAGTACGAAGCCAGCGACATGATTTCCCAGGCGACAAGAAACAACATGCCATTGCGCGCCATCACCACCACTGCCATGGCCGCGACCATCAAATTGAAAAAAAAGATAGTGGCGCCCAGCGGTTTTCTGTTTTGGTAGGCTTCCAAATATTCGCTGCCATAAAGCGCGGCGACGCCCGCCAGTCCGAGAATGGCGAATAGAAACAGAGCGGATAGGGCATCTAACTCTAAATAAAACTCTCCGTACGGAACCGACCACGGCCGGCGAAAGCTCAGCAGCGAGTTTCCTAATAGAGTCTGCACCACGGGAACCAGTCCGATGACGCAACCCACGAGGGTGGCGCCAAAACCAACGCGGAGTGCGACGCGGGGTTTGCGTTGCAGCCAGATCGCGGCCACACCACCAACTAACTCGAGCGCCAACGCGCCGAGCAGAACGAGCATCATCGCTCGTCACTCCGGGCTTCTTTGTCCTCTTGAGATGGCAAGGAATGTTCGATGCGGCGAATTTCGCCGAGAATTTCTTCGCGGCTACCAGGCTTTTTTAGCAGCGCCAGTAGTCTTTCGCTACGCAGGGCGTACGATAGTTTAGCCAACAACTGCAGGTGCGCGCGCACGCTGGGGCTGAGCAGGGTGAACAAAATCGATACCGGCCGGCCATCGAGCGCCTGAAACTCAATTGGTTTATCGAGAAAACAGAGGGAAATGCTGGGTTGGCTGACATGCAGGACAATCGGGTTGCGTACATGCGGAATGGCGATGCCGTCACCGATGCCGGTTGAGCCGAGCTCTTCACGCGCCCACATGACATGCAAGAGAAATTCGCGGTCCACCTCTTCCGGCAGCCGCATGGTTTCAACGATCGCCTGTAAAACAGACTTCTTGTTGTCACCAGCAATATGATAATAGATGCCGCCGTTGGCGAGCGCTTCGGAAAGTGAAACCGCCGACGATGCGATTTCCGTTTCAGGTTCGTGGAAAATGTCCGCGGAAACGGTTACGCCATTGGCGGTGGCCCACTCCAACAGTTCCACGCGATTGAAGTGATACTGATCGTTAACGCGGTAATTCGGAAGCTGTCTTTTCTGAATCCAACTATAAATAGTCTTTTCGGATACCTGCAGTAGTTTTGCTGCCTCGTTAACTCCAAGCTGCATTTAGATTCGATCTAACTCCTGTATTTTTAACGGAACGAATATACGTATCGTGGACTGCTTTGTCAAGATTCTTCCTCTTAAAAGAAAATCACTGCGGAAAATGAAGCTGCCAGTTCACAAAACGCCTTGTATAAAATTCCTTCTATGTTATCACATCCTGTTCATCCTGTAAATCTTGTCTAAAGTTTTTGAGTTTCTATTGCAGATATTTAATACCCGCCGTTTCTGTGAGGGTTCTATTATGTGGACGGAACTCTTCTATCTACGTTGTCCCTGGCGGGACATTTAGCGCGCACAGGTGAGCTGCCGGCCGCCATCGACGCTGAGGGTGACGCCAGTGATCCAGCCGGCGGCATCCGCAGCGAGATAGAGGATCGCTTCGGCTATGTCACGCGCTTCGCCGACCCGGCCAAGTGGATGAGTGGATTTGCTGTGTTCGAGAAAGCTAGTGTACTTCTGTTCGTCCATGCCGCCGCGGCGATGCAGGTTGCTGACCACGACACCCGGATTGACCGCATTCACACGGATGCCTTTCGGCGCCAATTCCAGCGCGGTGCAGCGCGTGAGCTGGTCCACACCAGCTTTGCTCACACAATAGGCCAGGACGTTGGGGAAGGCACGCAAGCCGGTGACACTCGAAACGTTGACGATGGCGCCGCCTTTGGTTTTCTCAAGATAGGGCACCGCCAATTGCATCATTAGAAAAACCGAGTCGAGGTTCACCCGCATCATCTCGCGCCAGCTTTCGAGCGTGGTGTTGGTGATCGCGCCGCTGCCGATGATGCCGGCAGCATTCACCAGGATATCCAATTTCCCGAATTGGCGAATGGCCGCTTCCACCGAACCGGAGCAATCTTCTGGCGCCGTGACATCCGCCGGCGCAACGATGGCCGCGCCTCCGGAATTTTCGATTTCAGCACCAACCTGATGCAATGCCTTTTCGTTGCGAGCGACCAGCGTCACCTTGGCGCCTTCTCGAGCAAACAGCAGCGCGGTTTCCTTGCCGATGCCACTGGAGGCGCCGGTGATCAAGGCAACTTTTTCTTTCAAACGCATTTGCTTGGCTCCACTACATCGATATCCCCATACCATACAAAATTTGAACAGCCAATATACAAAAAGTCGTTAAGAATACAAAATTAATTAACGTTTAAATAAATGTGGAACATTTTCGGAGGAAATGTAATTAAAGGAATTGAGAACCTAACATAATCTTTCCTCCTCCCTCCAAGAACCGTTCGCGCTCGTCGCGGGCGGTTCTTTTTTTATGCCCAATCCGGCCAATCGATGGTTCGCCAGAAGCGGTAGGCAACCTCCCAGGCAATCGCCCCGATGAGGATGCTCGCAGCGATGATGACATAGTGTATTGTTTCAAATCCTGGCTGTGTGGAATGACGACCAAAAAGCGCGCTGAATACGACCACGCAGGCAAAACAGGCATACTTCGCCAGATGCCAAAGCGTGTTCAAATCTCGGTTACCTTTTGAAAAGGCAATTCCGTCCATCAGTGAGTTGAGAAGGAATCCAAAAACAATAAGCCCAGCTATAAGAACGGTATCGCGCATAACTCATCCTCCCATAGCAACATGTAATATAGAGACTTGTACCTATTGATTTTTAAAGTGGGAGGCAATTTATTACTTATAAAAGTAATTTGAAAGAGGAGTCATACAAAATGATAACCTTTTTTGATATGAACGGTGTTATAAAGTGAGAACCGAAAG
Organism: bacterium; assembly: GCA_036398295.1. GTDB lineage: Bacteria > Zhuqueibacterota > Zhuqueibacteria > Oceanimicrobiales > Oceanimicrobiaceae > DASWHH01. The sequence continues at coordinate 1,759 of DASWHH010000387.1, read as the reverse complement.
GCAAAGCGAGTGAGCTCACTCACAGATAGGCAACTCATGTTGAGTGTCCGCGACGGCGATATCGGAAAATTGGGCATCCTGTTCGAGCGCCATCACCGGGTGCTGTTCAATTTCTTTCTGCGCTTGACGGGCAACCGCAGCGCCAGCGAAGACCTGGTGCAGGAAGTGTTTCTGCGAATGTTGAAATATCGAGCCAGTTATCAGGGCAAAAGTCATTTCACACTATGGATGTACCGGATCGCCCGCAACGCCCGTATCGACTATTTAAACAAAGAGAAAAGAACAACCCAGGAAAATGAAAATCAGCCTGAGGTCGCCAGCGACGAACCGACGGTCATGGAAAAAATGGTATCTGATCAGGATCACGTTTTGGTTCATCGCGCCCTGGAAAAACTATCATTGGAAGACCGCGAGGTACTGCTGTTGAGCCGCTTTCAGGATTTGAAATACAAGGAGATCGCCGAACTACTCGGTTGCGCCGAAGGCACCGTGAAAGCGCGCGTGCACTACGCCATCAAAAATTTGCGGGACACTTTTAACCAACTTTCAGGAGAATCGACCCGATGAACTGCCAGCAGATTACGCGGCTGCTCCCGGATTATTTGACTCAAAATCTGGACAATGAAACCCACTCAAAAATCGCGGAACATGTTGCAGCCTGCTCGGTGTGCCAGTTGGAACTGCAAAGCCTTTCGGCGGTTTGGAGCAAAATAGGCTCCATACCGGAAGCGCAGCCGACTCCAAAATTGCGCGAGCGTTTTTATGCGATGCTCGAAGCTTATGAAATCGGCTTGCAGCAAGCTCAACCACAGCCTAAGAGGTTCGAACGTTTCAACGACTGGCTCAGTCGATGGTGGTTCCGGCGACCAGCATGGCAATTAGGGTTTGCCATAGCGCTGCTATTGCTTGGATTATTTGTTGGATTTCGAGTGCAGCCCGCCACAGGTGAAAATCACGAACTTGCGATTCTTCGACAAGAAGTCAACAATCTCAGCAAGTTAGTCACGATCTCACTGCTGCAGCAGCCATCTTCCACCGAACGTCTGCGGGGGGTGAGTTTCGGATCGCGATTAGAACAGCCGGATCGCGAGACTCTCTCGACGCTGCTCAACACCTTGAACAGCGATCCCAGCGTCAACGTGCGGCTCGCCGTGCTGGACGCGCTGGCTCCGTTCGACGAATATCAGCAGGTGCGGCAAGGATTGATTGAGTCGCTGCAGCAACAATCCTCGCCGTTGCTACAGGTTGCGCTCATCGATTATTTTGTGGAAAGTCAAACACGCGGCTCATTGCCGGTTTTGAAATCGATCAGACAAAATGAAGAGACGAATCAAACGGTGCGTAAACGGGCCGGCTGGGCTATTGAACAGATAGAGTAGGTTAACAAAAAACAGGAGAGGAAATTTTATGAACACAAAGAGAATTCTCATCCTCTTATTAATGTTAGCAGGAACACATTACGCCGCGGCTGAACAAGACGAAATCCGCAAAAATCTGAAATTTACCGACCCGCGCAAATCGAACGATCTAATCGTTGATAACGTCAATGGTGGCATCAAAGTTGTGGCCTACGATGGTGAAGAAGTGCAGCTCGTTATCAAAAGATTTATCGATGCTCGCAACCAGAAAAAAGTCCAGCAGGCGAAGGAAGAAGTCCGGCTTGACATCAAAGAAGAAGCGGATCGCATCGAGTTGTACGTCGATGGCCCATTTCGCTGCAAGGATGGCTCCATCAATCACCGCGGCTGGCGGCATGACG
>DASWHH010000386.1:0-3075 GCA_036398295.1 bacterium | reverse complement strand
CCAACCTGGATGAAACCCGCGAAGAGGATTTCGGCTTTTGATTTATCACACATGGAAAATGGATATCCCAAAAAATTGCAAAACGAGGTTTTGCGTAAGCTGAAACGCTACAGCCCGAGTGCGAATACGTCGGCCCTGGTGGAGGCGTGGGATTTTTGCATCGAAGCTCACAAGGATCAGCTCAGGAAATCCGGCGAGCCTTACTATCTACACTGCCTGGAAGTGGCCAAAATCTTGACCGAATTGAAAATGGATTCTAGCACCATTACCGGCGGTTTACTACATGACGTGGTTGAAGACACCGGAATCACCATCGATGAAGTCGAGGAAAAATTTGGTCATGAAGTGGCGTTGCTGGTAAATGGTGTCACCAAAATCAGCGAGCTGCGCTTCGATAGTCTCGAACAGCGCCAGGCCGAGAATTTTCGTAAGATGATCCTTTCTATGGTAAAGGACATCCGGGTGATATTGATCAAATTTGCGGACCGCTTGCACAACATGCGCACCATCGAATATTTGCCGCGCAAAAAGCAGGAGCGCATCGCTATCGAAACCCGCGATGTTTACGCACCCCTGGCTCATCGTCTCGGCATCGCCAAAATCAAATGGGAACTCGAGGATCTGGCCCTAAAGACTCTGGAGCCCGATAGCTACTGGGAACTGGTGCGCAAGATTTCCGATAAGCGCGAGGAGCGGGAGCGCTACATTCGACGCGTGGTCGCTCCCATTCGGCGCGAGCTTCGCGACGCCCGCATCAAAGCGAAAATCACCGGTCGCCCCAAACACTTTTACAGCATCTACGGCAAAATGCGTTCACGCCAGGTTCCGTTTGAGCAGATTTATGATCTGCTGGCCATTCGTATAATCATCCATAAAGTAGAAGAGTGCTATTTTGTGCTCGGCATCATTCACAATCTGTATACGCCAGTGCACGAACGTTTCAAAGACTACATTGCCACTCCGAAGTCCAATTTTTATCAATCGCTGCACACCACTGTGGTCGGACCGGACGGCAAAATGATCGAGATCCAAATTCGCAGCGAGGACATGCACCGCACCGCCGAAGTCGGGATCGCCGCACACTGGCTTTACAAAGAGGGCAGGAGCAAGCAAGACGAGCTCGACCAACGCTTAGTCTGGCTGAAGCAGATGCTCGAATGGCAGCAGGAAACCAAAGACCCCTCCGAGTTTATGGAGAATCTGCGCATCGAGCTTTTCCAGGATGAGGTGTTTGTCTTCACGCCAAAAGGTGACTTGTTGAAGCTGCCCCTCGATTCCACCTGTGTTGATTTTGCCTTTGCCGTGCACACCGATGTGGGATATCACTGCATTGGCGCCAAGGTCAACGGCAAGATGGTGCCGCTGAACTATAAACTGAAGAGCGGCGATTCAGTTGAAATCATCACCTCTCCGAACCAAAAACCCAATCCGGACTGGATTAAGCTTGTCAAGACTTCCAAGGCCCGCAGCAAAATCAAGCGCTGGTTGAAAGAGTCATTGTATGACCAAAGTTTGAAGTTGGGCGAAGAGATCGTTGCCAAACAGTTCAAGCGTTTCAGCATAAAAAGGGAGGCGGTCGACTTGGAGGCGCTGGCGCAAGGCATGAACTTCCAAAACGCGCAGTCGCTGTACGCTGCTATCGGTCGCGGCGAAATGTCAATTCACACCGTAATCAACAAAATCGCGCCCGAGAAAAATATCGAAATCAAAGATAGCTCGATCATCACCAAGTTTTTGAATGTAGCGCGCGGCAAAGCCCGCGGTATCCGCGTGCAAGGCATCGATAATTTAATGATCGCGTTTGGGGGATGCTGCCAGCCGGTGCCGGGGGACAGTATCATGGGCTTCATCACCCGCGGCCGAGGAATTGTCGTTCACCGCAGCGATTGCAAGAACGTTGCCAGCTTGATGGAGCATCCCGAACGGCGCATTGAAGTCGAGTGGGATGTGGATCCAGATAAACATTTCATCGTGCGCCTGCAGTTACTGGGCGAGGACCGCAAACACTTTTTGCGGGACGTTTCCGAGTCCATTTCACAGACCGAGACCAACATTGTGAGTATTGAGATGAAGGCGGAGGATACCATCGTGAACAGTAACATTATCCTCGAGGTTCGGAATCTGCAGCATTTGACCAAGGTGATAAACAAGATTAGTCAGGTGAAGGGCGTGTTGAGCGTCGAGCGGCTAAATGGCACGGTATCAAATTAAGTATAAATTTATTAAGTGTTTGTTTCCTCAACACCAAGACAGATGTTGTACATAATAGAGTGATAAGAATGTCCAATCCAATAACCGATTCTTCAAAAAGAGAGGAGAGGTTTAAATGAAGAAAACAATCACAAAAAAAGACGTCGCCAAGCGAACCGCTAAATTGGTCGGTGAAAAGATTTACGTGGCCGAAAAGGTGGTGGATGGAGTCTTTACATCTCTCCGGCAATTCATGACCGAAGCCGAACCCGAGGTTCGCATTGAGATTCGTGACTTTGGCGTGTTCGAAGTTAAGACGACTAAACCCAAACCCAAGGCGCGTAATCCCAAAACCGGCGAGATTATTTATGTGCCAGCGCGACGCAAGACCCATTTCAAAGCGGGCAAACTGCTGAAAGACGTCTTGAAGCAGCCTCTCACACAATCGTCTTCTTCGTCGGATAATAACACCGACTGAACCCAGCGCCAAGGCCGTCTATTTTGTTTGCGCAAATGAAGGAACTGAGCGGCAGAATTTTAGGCATCGATTATGGTAGAAGGAGAATTGGAGTAGCGATAAGTGATCCAATGGGGACGATTGCTACTGGCCTGCCCACCATCGCTTACCAAAGCCTGCCTGATGCTATAACCCGGCTCGAAAATATTATTTTAGAATATCACGTGGGTGCCGTCGTGGTTGGCTTCCCATTGACTTTGAAGGGCGAAGAAGGTCGCGCCGCATTCGCTACCAAAGCCTTCGTCGAAATCCTGCAAAGTAAGGTTGCAGTCCCGGTTGACGTATGGGACGAACGCTTCACGAGCGTGATCGCCCGACGTTGCTTGCATGAAATGGGTAAATCGCCAGACCGCAACAAGGCAAGGGTG
>DASWHH010000385.1:0-3474 GCA_036398295.1 bacterium | reverse complement strand
TGGTAAAACCATCCACTTCCTCTTTCAAAGGCAAACCCAGCAAAAAATCGATAGAGGCCTGGCTCAGTTGACCGGCCGTCCACTCAATAGCCGTACGAGCCCACGGATTGAAATAGGACAAATCCAGTTTTCCCAACGGAGCATGGTCGTGGTTGCCAGCGAGGCTCACAGCGGCGCGCTGCTTAATCAAGTCGACGCACTCATTGGGATTCGGCCCATACCCTACGATGTCACCCAAACATAGGAGGGAATCCACTTTCATATTGTCGATGACTGCTAATACGCTTTCGAGCGCTTCTAAATTGCCATGAATATCAGAAATAATAGCGTATTTCATGACCCTCGTAGGAAGAAAATTTAACCCAATATACTATTTTAAATAGCCGTAGGCAAGGATATTCTTTGATTTTAAGCCAAGGGCTCCAAGCCTCAATCTATAAAGAGTAAAGCCAGAACCCGCAAAATGCATAATTCTGGCTGTTTCAAAATCTGTGTGGTAGAAGGATATTTACTGAAGGGAGAACTCGTCGCCAACCGCTTCAAGGGTTTTCAAAAGGCGGAACTGGCCCAGGCCCCACTCGTCAACAAAGACGAATTTGCGATTCAGCTGATAGTATTCCCACACTTCATAGGATTTGTTGTCCGAATTCAGCTGCCGTTCGATGGTATTTGGAGCGCCATTCTTAATAAAGATCTCGCCCTGCGGGGTCTCCCAACCCTCGCCTTTGGGGTTGTAGAAATTCTGATTGGAGTAGTAGACGCGACGGTAATATTCCATGATAAATTCGTTTTGTTCGGTCTCAGGGGTGGTGTCGAATCTCTTCAAGAATTCCTGCAAACCACGCTGCTTTTCCTGCTCGGAAAGTTTGCGGAGTCGCTCGAGATCGGTTTGCGGAGCAAGGTACTGCAACTGGCGCAGCATACTGGCAAACTCGTCACCAGCTTCTGTCACATAAGGCTTCACGATGATGAAATTCGCCGACTGGGTGGTCTTTTCACTGCTGTTCAGATCCGCAATCGTTACCATAAGCCTATAGCTGCCCGACTGAAGTTTGTCGATGGGCAGTCCAAAGCTCAAAACACATTGATCAGAAGGCTTCGAGTAGGTGTGTGCAACAGTCGTTACTGCATTACCGCCTTGATTGAAAATGGAAACGGTGGCATTGAATGCCCCACTGCCGGGACCGTTGAATCTCAGGTTATATATCTCAGAATAAACGTATATCGTGTTGCACGCCATTCCAAATACGCGCGCCACGTTCGGAATGATCTTGAGATTATTTTTCACGAGAGCGCTCTCATGCTCGACCTGGCTGATTGACGAAGCTATTTGCAGCGAGCTCAGGCTCAGGCCGTTGTTGAAATAGTCGGGCATCACGATTTTCTTTTCAAACCGAATCGCGGCATGGGTTTCGCGATCGGTAATTTGGACCTTGGCTAAATAGTCACCAGGATTGAGCAGAAAAGTGAACCGCACTAGCTGCGGCTCGCGGGGTACGAAGATCTCGTTGTAAGTGGCGACCTTCACCGAGTCGGAATAGTGAAGTCCCGCAACCCGGGCATTTCTGTCATCAAAAAAGTTGATGGCAACTTCATAGCCGGCGCTGAATGCATCTTTTGTCTTCGCAAATTGCAGGCTTTGAGTTGGGATCTGGCAAAAAACCTCCAGAAAGGCCTGCTGGTTGGTGTCGGCTTTAAACGTCAAAAACTCGAATGCATAACTCTGAGCGGTCTGTTCAGCTTCATCGTTTGGCGTGGCTGATAATGGAATGGCAACCCAAAGAATGGCTATTAAAATTACCTGCGATACCTGCAAAGCCCGAGAAATGAAAGACGATGAATTCATGGGCCCGTACTCCCTTTGTTGGTGAAACAACTTTTGCAATTCTAACTTCGGCGCCCACACAAAAGCAATTTGCATTCCAAAGTTTAGGTAAGTTGAAGACAAAACTATTTGTCACTCTAAGTTGTTTTAACAAATAATCTTATGATAAGACACTCTGCAATGACAGTACAGGACCTTCAATTACAAAATGGGAATAATTTTCCGCCTATTGTAAGAGGGTGGCCATTTTTTCCTATCGCTGAATCGGTGGGCCTGCAATTCCAATAATTACCCCATAGATACCGAAATACATCTTGGAATAAAAAGGCCACACGGTCATATTAATAATGTTCTCCGGATCCATACATTTCCATCATCGAACATGCTGACTACTAAACGAGTGCTGAAATCAATTCTTGTTGCGCTGGTCTTCCCCGCTTCGAACTGGGGGATGGCCTACGCTCAGATCTCCCCAGCCATGCGAATTTCTACGCAGCCAGCACCTTACGATTCGATAGAAACCGAGTACGAATACTTTAGCCTGCTGCGAGCCGCTGGCTTAGCGACATTCGAGAGCGAGTTCGAAGCCGAGTTCATGCTGGTGCTTGACCCGGCGCAAATGGATCAATATCGAGCGCTCACGGCACTCGAATCCCGCAAAGCCTACATCACGAGGTATTGGGAAATATACAACCCCAATCCGCTTTTGCCGCAAAACGATCGTTTGCTGGATCATCTCCGCCGGCGCACTTACGCCCGCAGTAACTTTGAGGCGGATACCCCACCCTATTATGACGATCGCGGTAAGTACTGGGTTAAATATGGCAAACCCAAATTCCGCTATCGGGATTATGGCGGTGAACGCTCCATGGAAGGCCTGGTCAGCATCCCGTTCCGCTACTATTCTGTAATTCCCAACGAAAGCTGGTCCTACGTGAACGTCTGGCCGAATTATGTGGTGCACTTCATGCAAAAAGCCGGCGGCTTCGCGGAAATCACCAGCCTCAAAGAGGTCATCGTGGACAGTCACCGCAAAGGCCGCGTGGTGTGGTACTGGTCGGATCTGCTGAAACGGCGATTCTGGATGTCCTCGCTGGTGACCAATACCGTCAACGCTATCGAGCAATTGGAGATCGAAGCGGCGGTGGCCAACGGCGGCAATCGTGTTATGATGGACAGGGTTGGTTCGCTGAATGTCCGGATATCGGATAAAATGTTCACCAGCCTCAGCCAGGCCGAACACGAAATGCAGCTCGCAAGTCTCGAGGTACCGGCGACAACCTATGACCCCATTGAAGCGAAAAACAGGATCCCGGTGGTTTCGGATATCGCCCAGTTTCGCGGCGAAGGCGGGAAAACCCGCGTGGCGCTGACGATGATCGCGCCGCTAAAAAATTTCATCAATCGCAAACAGGCGCTGGGCAGCAACGAGATCAACGCGGAGTTTAACATGCTGATCAGCAATCAGAGTTACGACTCGCTGGCGGCTGCGGCAGCGAAAAACCATTTTCCGCTGGGACTGAGCCTGGCCGAAAATATCTCATCGGTTGTCGGCTATCTGACATTTGAACTGTCACCAATGTCCGTAGAACTGGCCTATCAGATTCGCAACCTGAACGACAACCGCATCGGCTTTCAGCAGAACGATA
>DASWHH010000384.1:0-4286 GCA_036398295.1 bacterium | reverse complement strand
AGAAGGCAAAGTTGAGATCGAGGTCATTGAATTCCAGTTGCGGGAAGTTGTTGAAGGCATCGCCGATATTTTCTCTGAGCGTGCCCTGAGCAAGGGCTTGAAGCTGTTCTGTTACGTGGCCCCGGAAATTCCCAGCGTTGTCATTGGCGACCCCACGCGCCTGCGACAAATTCTGATCAATCTGCTGGGCAACGCCACCAAATTCACCGGCAAGGGACACGTGTTGTTAGAAGTCACGCCTGCGCCAACTCCAGGTTGGCAGGAAGAGCGCCAGATAAAATTGCATTTTAAAATTTCGGACACCGGCATTGGTATCTCGCCGGAAATCATGTCAAAACTTTTCCAGAAATTTTCCCAGGCCGATAGCTCGACGACCCGTAAATATGGCGGCACCGGTCTGGGCCTGACCATTTCCAAATCGCTGGTGGAATTGATGGGCGGGAACTTGTGGGCGGAAAGCACGGAAGGAGCTGGCAGCTCGTTCCAGTTTGCCTTGACGTTGCCGGTTCCGGTTTCGGCGTTCCAGCTTACGTTGCCTGAACTCCAGGGTCGTTCAGCATTGATTATCCATGAAAATGCTGCGGGCAGAGTAATTCTTAAAAAATTACTTTCTCATTGGGGCCTTGAGATCACTGCGGCGGCGAGCGCCCGGGAGGCGGCCGCCTTACTCCATGATGGCAATCGCCACCATTTTGATATCATCTTTGTCGATCACGATCCACCCGGTTTGAGCGGCCACGAACTTGCTCAGCAAATAAGACTCCTGCCGGCTCACAGGGATTCGAAAATAGTGATTCTTTCTTCTTTGGTCGGCAGCGCGCAAAACGGCAGTAAGAAAACAGAAGTAGCCGCTGAGATCACGAAGCCGATTACCAGCCTGAAGCTCTACCGATCTTTAAAATCCGTCTTCAATGAGAAGGCAAATGGCCGGGCCGAATTGCCTGGTGATGAAGCTGGCGATGAGGTGACAACGGTTCGTCGTCAGTCGAAAATCCTACTGGTCGAGGATAACATCGATAACCAACAATTGGCCAGGAATATTCTGGAAAAATCCGGCCATCAGGTGGAGGTCGCGGAAAACGGTCAAATGGCGTTAGCGGCCGCAACGACTTATCGTTATCATCTAATTTTGATGGATATCCAAATGCCGATTATGGATGGGTTTGAAGTAACCCGCAAAATCCGTGCATGGGAAAGAGAACAGGCCTTGCCGGCGACACCGATCGTCGCGCTCACTGCCCATGCCATAACCGGCTACCGCGAAAAATGTCTCGCGCACGAAATGAACGATTATCTTACTAAACCAATTACTAAGAAAGCCCTCTTAAGTAAAGTCGCAGAATGGATTGACCGGCATAAGCGCATCTTGATTGTCGATGATCAGCAAGACAATCGCACGCTCGTTAAACACTTTCTGGAGGGACTGAGCGATTGCCAATTGGTCTTTGCCTGCAATGGCAATGAGGCCATCGAGCAGTACCAGCGGCAGGACATCTCTCTGGTGATTGTGGATGTGGAGATGCCCCGGCTCGATGGCCTGGCCGCGACACGCCTCATCCGAAAAAGTGAAAACGGTAAGCACGTGCCCATCGTCGCGTTGACGGCACACGAGGAAAAAGATAAGCTGGATTCATGTCATGAGGCCGGCTGCACCCACTACTTGACAAAACCCCTTCGAAAAAAAGAGCTACTGGACACGATTCAGAAACTCTGGTAACTCTCTTTCGGCGTGACTGGTTTTCGTGGATGCCTCACTCCGGGATGACGTTTTTTCTATTCGCCAGGCGAAAATCTCTGGGGGGTTGTTTGAACCGCTCTTTGAATAGATGATAAAAATGGCTGAGATTTCCAAAGCCGGCGTCCAGCGCGATGCCGGTGATGGTTTCGTCCGTGCTGGTTAGAAGATTGGCGGCGTAATTTAAGCGCAGCTCGTTGACGAATTGCGTCGGAGTGACGCCGAGATGTTTTTTGAAGAGACGACTCAGGTGTTCGGGTGTACGTCGGGACAAGTCCAGCATTTTGGGGAGCCCGCGCGCAAAGTTTTCTTTTTTGTGCATTTCGTTAACCAGCCAGTCCAACCAATCGGGAATCGCTCTTTTTTCAAGACGTTTGTTGACCGGGAAGTATTTGCTGAATAGCTCAACCAAGGCCACCCGCAGTCGCGTGCGAATTTCCGCTTTGTTGGCGCGCGGGAGCGTGTTGAGTTCCTGCAACTGTGTCTTGACGAGGTTCATCTCCGCCTTGGGAAGAGTGGCGCGCGGCGGCATTGGCGTTTCCAAAAGTCGCGCTGGTAAAAAGCCCTCGCCCAAATAGTGAAACAATTCGAGTGTCGTCTTATGAGAAAAGGCTATGTTGATCAGCTCACACTCCCGCCCGCCGCTCTTAGCATAATGATGCACATCATCCGGACGGATGAAGACCAGCGCGCCCTCGCTAAGAATTTCCTGCTTGCGGTTAATCACGTGCACGACCTCGCCTTTGGTAATGAGAAAAACTTCGAAGAACTCGTGATGATGCTCGATGGTAATGTTGCGAATGCTTTTATGAAAGGCATAATGAATCTCTGCTTCGGGATCGATTAAATCGGCGGTGTAGATTTTGAGAGGGTTCATGTTCAGGCATTCAAAATTAGCTCTTGCCAGTAGGTCGACCAGTCTGGTCGACCCATTGGCGTTACGTGAAAATATCAATATAGCACAAAAAAATGGTCAATCTAAGACAAGACTTTGCTAGATGAAATTCTATATTAAATATGCAAATAAATTGGTTTAAAAACCAAACGGAAAATCAAAAGTGTTGAAGAATGAAAGTCTTGCCCGGGAACTACGGTTCACCGAAACTTACCAACGTTACCGGCAGGAACACCCGGCGATTCGTGAAGCCATGTGTTTGCAGACTCAGTACCCGGACTTCTTCACTCAAATCCTGGATGGCGATCTATTTGCCGGGCGCATCGACCACCCGCGAGTGGGATTCAGCCCGGATGAATGGGGTCCGACTGCTTTTGGTTACTATTGCCAGCGCGCAGAAATCAAAAAGGCGCTCGCGTCAAATGACGTGGATGACGCGACCCGGGGCGCCGTCAATGATATGCTTGAATTTTGGAGGTACGAAGATACCTCAAGTAAACTGCGCGCGGCCTATCCCGACGAAATGGCGCGCTACTTACCTTCGGATGACTGGATGCACGACAACGGCATCGCTTTTCCACTTTACCGTCTCACCGGCGGCACCATCAATTTTCACAAACTGATGAAGCTTGGCATCCCGGGCATGTACGAAGAGGTTGAGCGCGCCCGCATGACAGCCGTGACCAAAGGCGGCGATGTGCAGCTCTACGACGGCATGCGCCTGGCGCTGGATGTGCTGGTGGATTCATGTCAATTTTACGCTAAACAAGCAAACAAGAAAGCGCTGGCCGAAAGCCGCCGGGAACGGGCGCGCGAGCTGACCGAAATGGCAGCCGTGCTGGATAACATCACCAACCATAAGCCGCGGAATCTGCGCGAAGCCGTTCAACTTTTTTGGCTGTACGCGCGAGCAGCCGACGTCCGCAACTACGGTCGGATGGACGTGTATTTCGGGGGTTTCTTGGCGGGCGATCTCGAGTCCGGCGCGCTCACTGAATCGCAGGCCTTGCGGTTGCTGCAATCCCTGTGGAAACTGATGGCGGACCTGCACACGGTGGTTCACAACCGCGTGATTGTTGGCGGCACGGGACGCTCCAATGAGACAGACGCTGACCGTTTTGCGCTGCTCGCAATCGAAGCCAGTCGCACTGTGCTGGAAATCGAGCCGCAGCTTTCACTACGATTTTATGAAGGAATGAACCCGGCATTGATGGAAAAAGCCATCCAGGTCATCGCAGAAGGTCGCACCTTTCCGATGCTCTACAACGATGACGTCAACGTGCCGGCGGTGATGGCGGCGTTTGAGTTGGGCCGGGAAGAGGCCGAGCAGTACGTTCCCTACGGCTGCGGTGAATACATCATCGAGCACAAGAGTTTCGGCACGCCCAGCGGTGTCATCAACCTGCTGAAGGCGCTGGAAGTGACCTTGCACAACGGAAGCGATCCGATAACCGGAAAAGCAATCGGACTGCGGTTGGGGGAATTCAAGGATTTTGAAACCTTTGACCACCTCCGGGCGGCTTACCGAAAGCAGGTCGAGTTTTTCGTGGAAATGATGGCCGAGCATGAGGTGTTGGAATACAAGATTGCCGGTGAGATAGCGCCGTTTCTGTATATGAGTATGCTCTACGACGATTGTCTGGCCCGGGGAAGGGG
>DASWHH010000383.1:0-3691 GCA_036398295.1 bacterium | reverse complement strand
GCCAGGCGCTTCGTTGATTTTATTGACAAAGGCCGCTTTATATCTGCGTCTCGCCCAACTCTCTGCAATCAGTGCGTTAACAGATCTCGAAGAACGCCGCATTTGATTGGTCAAAGAATAGGCTTCCTCCTTCGGAAACTTTCTTGAGATCAGGAAAATATTCCTGGCTTCGTTTAAGGCTAGCTTGTAAACTTCTAAGTCTCGGGAACTTTTTATCACTTCCATCATTCCCTCCACCATCTTCAACCCTCAATCCTCCATCTTCTATCTTCTATTCGCTATCGTCTTCAAGAATTACGGCTCGACTTCAAACACCACCCGCGGCTGCAAGCTTTCGAGAAACGCTTTCGCCGAAGCCAGATCGAATTTCGGATCCCTGCTTTCGATACATAAATAAAAACGATCGCGCGATGCCAGGGCAAAGCGTTCGACGTTGAACACCGGGTGGTATGGCTGCGGCAATCCATTTAGAGCAAACATGCCAAGCACCGCCGTGAACGCTGCTACCAAAATCGTCACTTCAAAAGTAATGGGAATGAACGACGGCCAACTGTTCAGTGGTCGCCCACCAATGTTAAGCGGATAGCCGATGACTGAGCCATAATACTGCATTCCGAACCCAAGCAGCCCGCCAACGATTCCACCGATGAGCACCAGTAGCGGCAACGTTGGTTTCGCATGGCCCACCGCCTCCGCCAGCCCTTCAACCGGAAAGGGAGTGTAGGCATCCATTTTCCGATAGCCCGCCGCGTGCGCTTTTTCGGCGGCCTGGAGCAGGTGATCGGGATTTTCAAACTCGGCTAATAGGCCGTATAGTTCAATTTTTTGATGCATAACGATACGTCAGGTTAGTAAGCAGTATGCAGTTGGCAGTAGGCAATGACCATTTGTCAGTCGTCAGTTGCCCGTTGTCAGTGGTCAATTATCGATTTTCCATCTTCAATCTTCTTTCTTCTGCACCAGCGTGCGCATTTCAAAAATGGAAATGGCCGGCACGACGCGCAGGAACAGAAACATCAGTGTCAGGAATAGTCCGATGGTGCCAACGTAGGTTGCCCAATCCCACACCGTCGGCCAGTACATGCCCCACGACGACGGCATGAAATCGCGGTGCAAACTGGTGACGACAATGATGAAGCGCTCCAGCCACATGCCGATGTTCACAAACATGGCGATGATGAACAACGCCACTACGCTGTTTTGAATCTTATCCCACCAGATGAGTTGCGGCACCAGGCCATTGCACAAAAGTAGCGCCCAATAAAATGGCCCGTATGGGCCTTTCAAACGATTGAGAATCATGTACTGTTCGTATTCGTTGCCGCTGTACCACGCGGTGAAGGCTTCCATCAGGTAGCCATAAACCACAATCAAGCCGGTGGCCAGCATCACCTTCGCCATGTTTTTGATGTGGCGCATGGTGATGAAATCCTCGAGTCCGTACATTTTGCGCAGGGGAATGGAGAGCGTCAGCACCATGGCGAAGCCGGCGTAGATGGCGCCCGCCACAAAGTAGGGCGGGAAGATGGTGGCATGCCAGCCGGGAATGACGGACATCGCGAAGTCGAAGCTCACCACCGTGTGCACTGAAATCACCAGTGGCGTGGCCAGTCCCGCCAACAGCAGGTAAGCGGTTTCGTAGCGGTGCCAGTGCCTCGCCGAGCCGCGCCAGCCCATGGCGAGAACGCCGTACGTGATTTTGGCGATGCCCTTTTTCGTGCGATCACGCAACGTCGCAAAATCCGGGACGAGGCCGACGTACCAAAACAGCAGCGAGACCATGGCGTATGTGCCCACCGCAAACACATCCCAGACCAGCGGACTGCGAAACTGCGGCCACATGGCCATGGTGTTGGGATAGGGCATCAGCCAGTAGAACAGCCACGGCCGTCCCATGTGGATGAGCGGGAAAATGCCGGCGCTGGCCACGGCGAACAGCGTCATCGCTTCCGCGAAACGGTTGATGGAAGTGCGCCACTCCTGTCGCAGCAAAAGCAGAATGGCGGAGATGAGCGTGCCGGCGTGTCCAATACCGATCCACCAAACAAAGTTGATGATGGCGAATCCCCAGCCCACCGGATTGTTGATGCCCCAGATGCCGGTGCCTTTCACCACGAGATATGAAACCGAAATCAGCAGCGCCATTAGAAGGATGAAAGAAATGCCAAAGCCGATGAACCAGCTCTTCGGCGTTTTGCGAGTGAGCACGATGGAGCTGATCTTGTCGGTGACCGAGGCGTAGGTGTGGCCGGGCTCGATCAGCGGGGGTTTGTCTTGCGCCAACGTGGTTTTTGTTTCTGGCGAAGTTTCCATTCTCTTTGAATTTTATGCAGCGTAGTTGAGGATTTCCAACTCTACCGTTTTATCTATTTTCTCCAAAATGCCATCAATTTTTCCCATAATGGGATCCTCAATTACATATTCACTGCAATTCTGGCATTGAAGAACTGGCAACTTTTTGATGATGACAATGGAATCACGATCAGTTTTAAAGGGCAGGTCAGTGATAACCTTTTCTAATTTGCTTCCGCAATTATGACAAATCATAGCTTTCTCCGGGTTTTGAGATCTTTTAGCCATTTGTCCAACATCATGGTTGTAAATATGCGGTTCGCCTGTGCTCGGGTCATATAAAAGCGCAGAGTCATGCACGACCCTTACATGATTATACTATTTTCATCCAACTTCCAAAAGCTCCGGATTCGGATTCTTCAACTTCGCCAAATAACTCGTCCGCGGCCGCGTGTTCAAATCTGTGAGGATGCCGTAATTGCGATGCTGTGCCCTTAGCTTTGACACTCGACTGTTCGGGTCATTGATGTCTCCAAACACAATTGCGTTGGCCGGACACACCTGCTGGCAAGCCGTCAAAATTTCACCGTCGCGGATTTGGCGGTCTTCGTTTTTGGCATCGATGCGGGCGTGATTGATGCGCTGCACACAATACGTGCACTTTTCCATGATGCCGCGGCTGCGCACGGTCACATCCGGGTTGCGCATCATTTTCAAACTCGGCGTTTCGAAATCTGAATACAATAAGAAGTTAAATCGTCGCACTTTGTACGGACAATTGTTGGCGCAATACCGCGTTCCCACGCAGCGGTTGTACACCATCTCGTTCAAACCCTCGGCGCTGTGAGTCGTTGCCGCCACCGGACAAACCACTTCACACGGCGCGTTCTCGCAATGCTGACACATCACCGGCTGGTGCACGGACTCGGGATTGTCGGCGTCGCCCTCAAAATAGTGATCGATGCGAATCCAGTGCATTTCGCGGCCGTTGAGCACCTGATCTTTGCCAACCACTGGAATATTATTTTCTGACTGACACGCCACGGTACACGCGTTGCAGCCGATGCACGAATTCAAATCCACCGCCATGCCCCATGCGTAGCCGCTGTATTCATGATCGGGGTACAATGTTAGCTCAGGCTCGGGATCGTGTCCCAACTCATGAACGAATTCCGGATGCTCTAAATATTCGGAGAGCGTGCCGGTGCGCGCAAGATGGCGGTTTTCCATGTTGTGATGCATTTGCGTGTCGGCGAGCTCGTAGGTCTTGCCGGTTTTGGTGAGTTGTAAACCGCCGCCAAACCACGCAGCTTGCGAGCTTCGCAGGGCGAAGGCGTTGAATCCGCTACCCGCGCCTACTTTTCCAGTGCGCGTACGACCGTATCCAAAATGAACGGTG
>DASWHH010000382.1:0-4679 GCA_036398295.1 bacterium | reverse complement strand
CAGCGGACGCCGGCGCAATTCTCGCCTATTCAGACGCTGGTGAAATTGAAGGAAACGCCGGCGCTTCTGCACAGCTTTGAAAAATTTCGGCGACAAAATCTCATTTCTGTCGGCAGCAGTGTCGATTTTGCATTGCTGGAGAATTGCTACTTGTTTGTCGTCGATAGCCTCAAAGTTCTGGATGTTTTTGAAATCAGAGACAATCTGATGTGCTCGTTGAATTCGCGCGAAAAATTTGCCGCACCTCCAAAAGAATTTTCCGGGAAGACCAAGATCTGGATTCAAGATCTGACAGTCAAAGATCAACAAAAAAACCAAAAGGATTTCAAGTTATAACGAAGTCGTTTCTCTCAACTTAAATCTGAGGCTATGTTAAAATGGAAAGAATTAACTTGCAGTTTAAGAGGCTGGATGCCTTACAAATATTTTGGTACGGCGTTGTCATCAGTTTTCTCCTCATCTTGCCCGGGTCTGTCCATGCTAACGATGCCATTCCGGACAAAGTGCTCGAGATTTTTGAAAACAAATGCGCGTTTGCCGGGTGTCATGCTGGCGCCACGGCCTCCAACGATCTCGATCTCACCGAAGGCCTGGCGTTTGCGTCACTGGTGAATCAACCCAGCAGTGACTTCCCGACTCTCATGCTCGTCAAGGCCGGCGACCCGCTAAAAAGTTACCTGATCATGAAACTGGTCGGCACCTCGGGCATCAAGGGCGTCAAAATGCCCAAAGGCGAGGAGCCTCTGTCAAAAACGGAGCTTATGGCAATTGCATCCTGGATAAAATCGCTGCCGCAGGAAACACAAGTTGTGCAGCCCAAAACCAGATACAGCCAGCCCTTTCCGGGACTGTCACTGGCAACATTGCAAACCGCGCAAACCATGCCCAAGGGTTCGTTTTCCTACCGCATTGCGCACCGGTGGCTGGGACGGGTCGATAACGGATTCGGTCAATTCTTCGGTCTGGATGCCGGCGCCCACATGCTGACAGAGTTTTCGTTTCCACTGCGGGACAACCTGATGTTCACCGCTGGCCGGTCCGGCACCAACGCCACGTTTGAGCTCAATGCGAAATGGCAGCTGCTGCGGGAAAGAACCAACAACTCCATTCCGGTGTCCGTGTCGGTTTTTGCGGGCGTAGATTGGTTGACCATGAAGCAAATCCCTGACCCGCAAAATCCCGCGCAATTTCTCTCACGCACCAGCAGTGAACGTTTTCCGTGGTTTGCTCAGCTGGTTCTGACCAGACAGCTTTCAAACCGGATTGCGTTGTTGGTGAACCCGGGCGTTTTGTTCAAAGGCAACGTGACAATAAATAACGAACAGGCGATTTTCGCCATCGGCTTTGGGGGCAAATTTCGAATCTTGAAAGGCTTGTCCATTTTTGCGGAAGGCGCCACGATTGTTTCCGGACTGGATGACGCCCTGCCGGTGGGCGGCGCCGGCACACAAAACGGCCAGCCCATCGTTTATGATCCGTTTACCATCGGATTGGAGCACAGTATCGGCGGCCACGTCTTCCATGTTTATGTCAGCAACTCACTGGGACTCACGCCCACTCAGGTGATGAGCGGCGGAAACCTGGATTTCGCCAATGGTGAGCTCCGTCTCGGATTCAATATATACCGCTTGATACGTTTTCCGTGAGCGTCGATTGAGGCGCGGCGGATAAACTGCGGGCTTGCTGCATTCTTGAGGTTTGAATTTCGACGCGATTGTGACCGCGTCTCTCAGCTTAATGCTGCAGAATCCGCGAGAGGGTAGAATTCGATCCGGAGGAATTCTACCCTCTCAAACATTGTGATCTCCTCGCGCGGTATTCGCTCCAACTTCTTAAAGCAACGGGGTATCAGGTGCACGGTTTTGTGAAACTTGCATCTCCCAATCAAAGTTGCCGGAAAGCGGTACCTGAAAGCGATCCGCGCTGGCGAAGTCAAGAGCAGGAGTTGATTTCCCAGGAAATCGCCAACTTGCCCCGAAGCTAACCTTCCTTAGCGCCGACATGTCCCATCCGATTCTGTCACTTGACAAAGAGTTCTTTTTTTGATAAGTTTTCAAAATTCATGGAAAGGTCACACGCGATGCGTCAAACCGAGTTGCGAATATGGCATGTTGGAAACTGGTGTATTCATATCGGGCAGGAATATATTGAGTCACCGTTTGTCTCGCACACAAAAGATATAGAAATGCTAAATTACGCTCAGCCCTTTGTGGACGCCCTGCAAGCGATTCCCGGAGCGGAAGTCAAATCACAACCATCGTGGGATCTATACAGAATGTCGCCGGAGGCCTTTGCCGAGCGCTTGCGCTGGGCGACAACCATTATTTTTGCTGATGTCGAAACCAAATGCCTCATGTTGCATCCGGACTTTTTTACTCGGGCAAAATGGGGAGACCAACCGGTCACCTTTCCCGATCGCTTCGACATTTTACGTGAATGGGTAGAGCGAGGCGGACATTTCCACATGAATGGCGGCTGGTTGAGTTTTGGCGGTGAAATCGGTCGCGGTGGTTGGGGACGGAGCCGTTTCCACGATGTCCTGCCGGTCATATGTCTGCAGCATGACGACCTGATCGAATCGACCAGCGGCTATCCCACCCGCTCAGCCATGCCTGAACATCCCATTCTAAAGGATATTGATCTGGCGACCATCCCGCCGCTGCTCGGGTTCAATGAAGTAGAAATCCGTGAAGATAGCGATTGCTTGATCGAGATTCAGCACCTGGATAAATGGTACCCGTTGCTGGCGGTGCGGCCATTTGGCCAGGGATTCGTCTCTTGCTGGATGACGGGCGCCAGTCCGCACTGGGGCATCAATTTTATGAAATGGCAACAGTACGCAAAATTCTGGCATCAACTTTTTACCTTCCGCTGAGACTTGCAACCTTCCAGGCCACAATACTACTATTTTTCGTCATCAGCTTAGCCACGAGGGAAAATTGTTAGCCACGATAGATTGGATCATCATCGTCAGTTTTTTTGTCATCGCCTTAGTGATTGGCGTTTGGGCGACCGGACGCGCCAGCAAAAGCTCATCGGAATATTTTTTGTCGGGTCGAAATATGCCGTGGCTGCTGCTGGGCATGTCGATGGTAGCGACCACATTTTCGATCGACACACCCAATCTGGTTGCCGATATCGTACGCCAAAACGGCGTCGCCGGCAACTGGGTGTGGTGGGCTTTTCTGCTGACCGGCATGCTGACGGTTTTTGTTTACGCCCGGCTCTGGCGGCGTTCCGGGGTGATGACCGACGTCGAATTTTACGAACTCAGGTACAGTGGCAAGCCCGCGGCGTTTCTTCGCGCTTTTCGTGCTTTGTATCTTGGCCTGTTCTTCAACACCGTGGTGATGGCTTCCGTAACTTTGGCTGCCATCAAGCTGGGAACCGTGATGCTGGGTCTGACACCGCTGCAAACGATTTTAATCGCCGGCGGCGTTACGGTTGTTTACAGCTCCCTCGGCGGCCTACTCGGAGTACTTCTCACGGACTTTCTGCTTTTCATAATCGCCATGATCGGTTCGATTGTAGCCGCCGTGGCGGCGGTTGGCCATCCGGGAATCGGTGGCGTTAGTCAGCTTCTCTCACATCCTACTCTTGCCGGCAAGTTGTCGTTGCTGCCCAATTTTGAAAACGGTGAGCTTGCGATTACGATATTCTTTGTCCCGCTCGCCGTGCAATGGTGGAGCGTCTGGTATCCCGGCGCCGAACCCGGAGGTGGCGGATACATTGCGCAGCGTATGCTGGCCGCTAAAAATGAACGACATGCCATGGCAGCGACTCTATTTTTTAATGCCGCTCACTACGCCGTTCGTCCCTGGCCCTGGATTCTGGTGGCGCTGGCGTCGCTCATCGTTTTTCCGGATTTGGCTTCAATTAAGTCTGCCCTGCCTCACGTGGACGAAGGAATCATCGCTCACGATATGGCGTACCCGGCCATGCTGACATTTCTGCCAAGTGGTTTGCTCGGGCTGGCGTTAGCATCACTCATTGCGGCCTACATGTCCACCATGTCCACCAGTCTGAACTGGGGCGCTTCTTATATTGTAAATGACTTCTACAAACGTTTTTTAAAACCGAGAGCGAGTGAAAAGGAGCTGGTGTTGCTGGGAAGAATTTCAACGGTTCTGATGATGGTTCTGGCCAGTCTGTTCGCCCTTTATTTGAAAGGCGCCC
Organism: bacterium; assembly: GCA_036398295.1. GTDB lineage: Bacteria > Zhuqueibacterota > Zhuqueibacteria > Oceanimicrobiales > Oceanimicrobiaceae > DASWHH01. The sequence continues at coordinate 503 of DASWHH010000382.1, read as the reverse complement.
TGAACGCGTTCAACATCTTGCTGCAAATTGGTGCAGGTACGGGATTGATTTTCATTCTCCGCTGGTTTTGGTGGCGCATCAATGCCCTGAGTGAATTGACCGCGATGCTGGTGTCTTTCGCCGTCGCGGTTGGTTTTACAGTTTTACGAAACATGAAAAATGCTGAGGTGCAAAGTTTGGTCGATTCTGGCTTAAGCAGAATTGAGGCCGCGCAACAAGTGGGCGGGTTTAAAGACTGGCAGGAATTGGTGTTGGGAGTCTGCATTACCACGGCCTGCTGGTTGCTGGTGACGTTTGTAACAAAGCCGGCTCATCGTGAAACACTGCTGCACTTTTATCGACTTATCCACCCGAGTGGACCGGGATGGCGTGCCATTGCTCAACAAGTCCGGGAAGACTTTCCCGAAACTGAAGTTACATCGTGGAATATCCCACTGGGTTTGTTGTGTATGGTGATGGGATGTTTTGCGGTTTACAGCGCCTTGTTTGCAACCGGTTACTGG
>DASWHH010000381.1:0-5611 GCA_036398295.1 bacterium | reverse complement strand
CATGCCAAGAAAGCACAGCAAGGAGCCATAGCGCCTTATTCAAATTTTCCCGTCGGAGCGGTGCTGGAAACCCAATCCGGAAAGCTCTACTATGGCTGCAATATTGAGGTCAGCTCCTACGGCCTGACAATCTGCGCCGAGCGTGTGGCTATGTTCAAAGCGCTTTCCGAGGGGGAAAGAGATTTCATCCGGATGGTGGTCACGGCAAACACGCGGGAATTGTGTCCGCCATGTGGCGCCTGCCGGCAGGTCTTGTTTGAGTACGCGCCCAACCTGCAGATCATCCTCCTCAATTCCCAGGGCCAGACCAGGGAGACGACGATTGCGGAGCTGCTGCCGGAGGCATTTGGAAGAGAATTCTTAGAACACCCGGGTTGAGGGATGCGATAAAAGGCATAAGCCACAGAGACACGGAGTGCACGGAGATGTTGCATATCAAAGAATCAAGGTTTTAGTCTCATGGTCCGAAAAACTCGAATATCGAATCCGACCCGAAGCATCGGGGTCGAGTTTCGGTTTTCGGATCTATGCAGATCATGTTTGGTAGAGCCTCGCCCGCTCTGTGCCCCTGTGGCAGGTTTAGTATTTCATAAACAAAGCAAGGATTTGATTTGCCGGAACGAGGGATTTTAATCGGGATCGCCGGGGGAACGGGTTCGGGCAAGACGTTGGTGTCCCAAAACATCTATTCGGAATTAGGATCGGATCGCGTCATTATCGTTTGCCAGGATTCGTATTACAAAGATCTCAGCCATCTTCCTCTCGAACACCGCAGCCGTCACAATTTCGATCATCCTGACTCTATCGATTCCGAAGTGCTTATCGAAGACATGAAGGCACTGTTGAGTGGGAAGACCATCTTTCCGCATTTTTATGATTTTGTTACTCACAGCCGCAAGCCCAGCACCCAGGCCATTGGTCCTCACGCCATCATTGTGCTGGAGGGAATTTTGGTTTTCGAGGATCCCAGGCTGCGCGATTTGATGGATATCAAAATTTATGTCGACACCGATGCCGATATCCGTTTGATCCGCCGGCTTCGCCGCGACATCCTGGAACGAGGGCGTTCGCTGGAGTCGGTGCTGCGGCAATATGAAGAAAGTGTGCGTCCTATGCATTTGCAGTTTGTGGAGCCTTCCAAACGTTACGCCGATATTATTATTCCTGAAGGCGGCTACAATAAAGTGGCAATTGATTTAGTCAAAACCAAGATCGAGGCATTGTTGCGGGAGCGGGAGTAAGGGGGGACAGAAGATAGAGGATAGAAGATAGAAGATCGATTCCCATATAAACTGAGAGGCGGTCAATGTTTGACACTGTTTCAAAAGACATGGGCTGGATTGAGGTGATTACGGGCAGCATGTTCAGCGGCAAATCCGAAGAGTTGATTCGCCGGCTACGGCGCGCCCAAATCGCCCGGCAGGCAGTGGCCATCTTCAAGCCGTCGATCGACTCACGCTTTTCGAACGATCACATCGTTTCACACAGTGAGCAAAAAATCCCGTCGATATCGGTTAGCAGCGCGTTTGAGATTTTAGAGCGTTCGCACGACGCCAAGGTGGTGGGCATCGACGAAGGGCAATTTTTTGGTTTAGAGCTGGTCGAGGTATGTGAAAAACTCGCCGCGCAGGGAAAGCGCGTCATCGTGGCCGGGCTTGATCAGGATTTCCGCGGCAAACCGTTCGAGCCCATGCCGCAGATGCTGGCGATTGCTGAATCCATCACCAAAACGCTCGCCATTTGCGTCAAGTGCGGCAATCCCGCCAACCGCACGCAACGCATTACCAAAGAGAAGGATCGGGTTCTCGTGGGCGCCACCGCCATGTATGAAGCGCGTTGCCGAAACTGTTTTGAGCCGCCGCAAGAATAAGCCATTTTAAAAAATCAGGAGGGAGGACATGGAGCGACTCGTCAGCGTAGTAGGCATTTTTGTTTTGCTTGGAATCGCGTGGTTGCTTTCCAATAACAAGCGCCAAATTAACTACCGGGTGGTTCTTTGGGGTCTGCTGCTGCAGCTGGTGTTTGCCGTCATTATTTTGAAAACCACACCCGGTCAGGCGGTGTTCTTTTATGGCCGGGCCGCCGTCACCAAGCTGCTGAGTTTTACCGACGCCGGCGCGTCGTTCCTGTTTGGCAACCTGTATCGCGGCGATAGTGACCTGGTTAAAGCCCTGGGTGGTGATGGGCCGTATCAGCTCCGCGATGCAATTTCGGGCGACTTCGTCAATATCGGTGTTGTGTTCGCGATTCACGTTTTGCCCACGATTATTTTCTTTGCGTCGTTGATGTCGGTTTTATACCATCTCGGCGTAATGCAGCGAGTCGTGCAGGGGGTGGCCTGGGTGATGGCGCGCTTCATGGGAACCAGCGGCGCGGAAAGCCTTTCGGTGGCATCCAACATTTTTGTGGGACAAACCGAGGCGCCATTGCTCATCCGACCCTACGTCTCCACCATGACCGTTTCTGAGCTGATGGCGGTGATGACCGGCGGTTTCGCCACTATCGCTGGGGGCGTAATGGCGGCGTACGTGCGTTTCGGTGTCGACGCCGGCCATTTGATGGCTGCCAGCGTGATGTCGGCGCCGGCGGCGCTGGTGATGGCCAAAATCATGTTTCCCGAAACCGGCGAGCCGAAAACCAAAGGCGAGGTCAAAGTCAATATTGAAAAAACCACCAGCAATGTAGTGGATGCCGCTGCCAGCGGCGCCGCCGATGGACTCAAACTGGCGGTAAACGTGGGCGCCATGCTGTTGGCTTTCATTGCACTCGTCGCCATGCTGGATTTCTTTTTGTTTAAGATTGGTGGGGTGTTCGGTCTGGCCGATATGAGCTTGAAGAAGATCCTCGGCTACCTCTTCGCGCCCATCGCGCTGGTGATGGGCGTTGAGACCGCCGACGTGCTGAATTTCGGATACCTGCTGGGCACCAAGGTTGCCATCAACGAATTTGTTGCCTACGTGCAGTTGGGCGAATGGAAGGACCAACTTTCGCCACGGACGTTCGCCATCGCCACTTATGCGTTGTGCGGGTTCGCCAACTTCAGTTCCATTGCTATCCAAATCGGCGGCATTGGCGGGATCGCCCCGGAGCGCAAACACGATCTCGCCCGCATCGGTCTCAAAGCAATGATTGCGGGTGCGCTGGCCTCATGGCTTACCGCCACGATCGCCGGGATTTTGATTTGAACGCCTATCCTGAATTAATTCACCGCAGAGGTTGCTGAGAACACCGCGCGGCAAAGCCGCAGTACTTTTTTGCAAAAATAATTCCTATTTATTTATAAAGTTAAGTTGGCAGTAGGCAATTACGAAGCCAGCCCCTGCCAACTGCCTACTGCTTACTGCGAACTGCCCACTATCCTTGTGCGGCATTGCCGCGCTAGGAATATTGACGGCTACGTGGCAGAAAGGTTATTGCTGACTATGTTTGGTTGCGACTCTGCTGCCCTGTGTGATCACTTCGTCTACCGGACTTCAAATAATCGTGAATCAAAACCAAATAAAAGGGCGCGTATTCAAGCGCCTTCACCCACCAAGATTCCTGCCAGATGCCGGTTCGGTCGTATTCGAGCAACGTCCAGTAAGAAACGGCAATGAGTCCGCTGAGTAACAGCCAGGCCCGATTCGGCGCGATCACCAAAAATGGCAGCAGCCAACACAGGTACCAGGGTTGTAGGGTCGGGCCCAGCAGAAAAAAACTGCCCATCACAATCAATCCCAGTTTGGCAATCCACACCTCCCCTTCACGCTGTACATCGTTTTTCAGTCGCTTGAAGAAATAAGAGAAAATTCCCGCGAAGATCACCGTGACGATGGCTTTGGAAATATGCAATGCAAGATCAGTGGTGCGGGTGTCGAGAGTGGTAGGGTCGGCTGTGTACCCGTAAGGAAGGATCATCAGGTGAACAACCAAACTTTCCGGAAGCCATGATCGCACCGGCGAAAAGATGAGCGCAAAAGCCGAAGCGTTGGACTGCCATTTTTCGGTATATACCAGCAGTCCTGCGAATAGCCGAGGGCCGGCATCGATGTAGGGCAGATAGAGCACGAGCGCAACCAGGAAGAACGACAGGGCGAGAAGCTTTTTCTTTTCATTTTTCATGATAAAATAAATAGGCCACAGCATCGCCGTAAAGAATTTCGACAAAAAAGACAACGCCAGCGCAACATTGGCCAACTGCGTCTTATGCCCAAACAGCAGCCAGAGCGATAGCGCTAAAAAAAAGATGCCGATGATATCGGCGTGGCCGCTGCCGGCAAACTCGACAATCACCAGGGGATTCCAGGCATAAATCAGTCCCCGCCTGGCATCGATATCGAGTCCTTGCAGAATCGAGAATAGCAGCGCCATCGTCAGCAGATCGAATCCGACCATCCCCGCTTTAAATGCCAGCAACGAAGGATGTATTTGATAGATGGCCTGAAATAGGAACTGCATGACCGGAGGATAAATGGTCGGGATTTCTTTGTGGTTGATGCGCGGGTAGATTTCGTCCTCTCGTAAGTCGGCCAATTCCGGCGCCGCCGGCGGATATTGATAGGGGTTAACGCCGCTGTCTGCAACCCTGCCGTCCCAAACGTAGCGGTAGATGTCGTCCGAAAGGGAGGGTGTGCTCATCACCAGCGTCAACCGGAACAAAACAGCCGAGCCGACACCGATGAGCAAAATCTTCCTGTTGGAATTCTGAGGTTGATTTTTTAGATGTGTGCTTCCGGAGTCCCTGGTGTCAAAACCAAAAAACACGCGCGCGGCGATCCAGTAAATCAGAAAGAGGCCCCCATAATAGATTAGGAAAAGCGGCACCTCGGCACGCAGGTTGTCCGCGGCCGCGAGTGACAGGTAGAGACCTTCGGAAGCAGCCGCGAATATGCCGAGCCACAGAGAATTTCGAGTTTTGGGTTTCATCGAGCCGCGGAGGTGGTTATTGAGTTATTGGGTTATTGGGTTGTTGGCTATTCTTGCTTGCTTCAGATTGGCGATCACTGCAAATTCCAATAACCCCAACGCCGTAACTTAATAACTTAATAACTAATAACCCAATAACTTATCTAATCGGTCACCGTTATGGCCTTTTTCGCAATGACTTTTTCTGCGGTTTGCGGTTTTTTACGAACGCTGATTTCCAAAATGTAGGGGCCATTGATGAGGTGGCTGAGGTCAAGCTCGATGATTTCCCGAGCCGCATCGCCGGAAAAAGGACGAACATTGCTGATGCTGATCGAGCTCTCTTTTCCCCCGGTGAGTTTTCGAGCCACTTTTTTCAGCACGCCCTCGCGGCTATCGTCCCAATCAACCTTGTAGGTAATCTCGAACTCCTCTTCTCGATCTTGCTGCTGCAAGTTGTAAACTTCGAAATAGCAATACAGGGGCAGCGATTTACGAGTCTCTTCGTAAGGATAGGGCGCAAGCTGTAAACCCTGTCTTTCGATAGTCGGCAATAGGCGCGCCTGGTTTGAATTGCGGATTTCCGTCAGCAGTTGGAGGTCGCTGATCATCATGCGGTCGTCGCCACGGAAATCCCGCAGCCGGATATTGCTCTGCTTAAAGCCGATGCGGTTGTCGTTCAGGTTGCGAATTTGATAGGCCAGTTCTACGGACATTGGTGACAGTT
>DASWHH010000380.1:0-4993 GCA_036398295.1 bacterium | reverse complement strand
CGGCTCCATTTTGATGGTCAGGGGCTTGATCCCCTGGGCAACATCTTCCGATAGTTTTGAGGTTTCGAAGCGGTAGGTTTTCGTGGGCGAAGTCAGGTCGGCGACCGTGCCGGTGTGAATCAAGCGTCCCTTGTCCAGAATGGCAACCTGGTCGCAGATCATCTCGACTTCGGAAAGAAGATGCGAGTTGAGAAAAATCGTTTTCCCCTGCTCTTTTAAGTGGATCAAAATATCTCGGATATGTTTTCGCCCTATGGGGTCCACTCCATCCGTGGGTTCATCCAGAAAAAGCAATTGCGGATCATTGATCATGGCCTGCGCCAACCCGAGACGCTGGCGCATCCCTTTCGAGTATTTTTTGATCTTGGTGTGTTCCCACTCTTGCATTTCCACCAGGTCCAGCAGGGCGGCCTTGCTTTCTTCCCGGCTCTGTTTCCGGACGCCAGCCAACCCGCCGTAAGAATCGAGAATTTGGCCACCGGTAAGAAAATCCGGGTAGTTATGGTTCTCGGGCAGGTAACCAATCTTCTCTTTAACTTGCACGTCGTTGATGGGTTTTCCCAAGACCGTCGCGCTACCTGACGTCGGGAAGAGAATTCCCAAGAGTATTTTTATGAGCGTGGTCTTTCCGGCACCATTGGGGCCCAGCAGGCCGAAAATAATCTTTTGCTCAACGGCCAGCGAGACTTCATACAGGGCGGTGATCTTTTTTCTGCTAAACAGTTTAGTTAATTTTGATGTTTCAAAGGCCAGCATAGTCAACCTGATTACGGTCAAAGAAATTTGTGAGTCTACTTACGCTGGGATTGAAAGCTTAGTTGCACCAGCCAACTATGTTGCAGCCTGAAGGGCTTGGGACTCGATAATTTTGTGCGGAAACGTAAGCAACGAAGAGATGGGATGGGGGCAGCAAAAAATGGGGCAGCTCTAATGTCCGGAATCAGTGTCGTAACTTTGGGAGACTCCGCATTTATTGTGTGAGTATCGGTATGAGACCCGGCCAATAGCGTAGTCGTAATCGTAATCGGTGTCGTAGTCGACTTATTAGAACCGCCCCTGAATTCCCCTGACAATCAAATTAAAGTGACACAATATAGAGAAATAATCTTCGGCAATCAAGCAAAAATCTTTTGCAATCCTCAATTTTTTCTCAAGTAGCGCCATTGTTCTTTGACTTCGCAACAAATCAGAAAACTTTGATGAACCCCAGGTTCAAATATTTCTGCGGCCGCCTTTGCAGATCTTGCACCAGGGTATCCAGCTCTGCTGTCAGGTGTCGCAGGTCGTTATACATTTCATCGCTGTTGATCACCTTTCCCAAGGTGCCATCTTGATTTTCCATTTTTGTGAGCAAACTCTGCACGCTGGCCAGCGATGTATCCAGCTTATTAGCGAAATCATCCAAACGCGTCGAAGCGCGGTGAATGTTATCGATAGAAGATTCCACTTTTTCGCGACGTGCAGCCAGAATTTCATTCAGGTTTCCGGAAACGCTGTCCAAGTTCACGAGGATTTTGTCGATGTGGGCTGAATTATTGTCGAGGTCGGAGGAAATATTCCGTAAATGGAAAACCGTCTCTTTTAGATGGTGCTGGGTATCGTTGTCCAAGACCGTATGCAGCATCGTGCGGAGCTCATCAATTAGTTGCTGCGCTTGTTGAAACAGGGTTTCGATGGAGCCGCTCAAGTCTGAGAGATCACCGGAATTATGGCCTTCGATGGAGTCCCCGTCCTGCAGCATTTGTTCGGCGTTTCCGGGGACAATATCGATGAACTTTTCACCGACCATTCCCAAGCTTTTGATCTGGGCGCGTGAGTCGATAGGAATCTCGATGCCGGGGTCGATGCGAACTTCCGCGAGCACCGCCAGTTTATCCAATTTAAGATTCTGGACGCGACCGATACGCAGCCCGGCCACGCTGACGAAATCGCTTTTCTCCAACCCGGTCACATCTTTGAAATGAATGGTAATAAAAGTCCGGTTGGTTTTAAGAGAAACGTTTTTCAAATAGAGATAGCCGGAAACAAATACGACGAAAGCTGAAAAAATCACGATGCCAACCGCGATTTCCGAACCAAGTTTTCTCATTGCTACAAAACTCCTAACTTCGGGGCAGCCGCTTTATCAATTTCATCAATGCCCTCGACAAAATTACGAAGTACCACATCTTCCGAGCGTTCGAGCTCTTCGACCGTGCCCTCAAAGTGAATGACACCATTGTACAAAAATGCCACAAAATCCGCGACCCGCTCCACACTATTCATGTCGTGTGTCACTACAATCGACGTCACATCCAACTTGTGCTGCAGATTCACAATCAAGTCATTGATTGAGTTGGCACGAATCGGGTCTAACCCCGTAGTTGGCTCATCATAAAGCAAAATCTCCGGTTCCATCGCAATGGCCCTGGCGATAGCCACACGCTTCTTCATTCCGCCGCTCAGCTCAGCGGGGTACAAATCTTCGATCCCGACTAATCCAACCTGTTCCAGGCAGTAACTCACCTTCTCCTTAATTTCCTTCTGGCCAAGATTGGTATGCTTGAACAAGCCGATGCCGACGTTTTCGCCGACCGACATCGAGTCAAACAGGGCCGCGCCTTGAAACACCATTGCCATTTTTTTTCGCACAGCTTTCAGCTGCTCATAAGACAATTCGGTGATGCAGGTACCTTTGAGATACACGCATCCGGAATCCGGTTTAACCAGGCCCATGATATGTTTCAACAAGACGCTTTTGCCGCTGCCGCTGCTACCAATAATGGCGGTCGTCCGGCCTCTTCCAATCGAAAGATTGACACCGCGCAGAACTTCGTTGTCTTCAAAACTCTTATGCAAGTCGTAGATTTCAACAACCTTCGAATCTCCAATATCGCCGTTATCGCTACTGTTCATTATCGTCAAAAAGTAATTTGCCTTCTCAAAATACTACGAAGCCGCTCAAAAAGTTTAAAACAAAATCAGCGCTGCCAGCAAAAAGTCCAAAAATAGTACCATCAGGCAGGAGATCACTGCCGCATTGGTAGCGGCCGAACCGACGCCCTCGGCCCCGCCTTTTGATTTGAATCCCTGGTAGCAGGCCACCAGGGTGATGGCTGCTCCAAACAGCACCGACTTGCCCATAGGCAGAATCACATCCTTGTCAACAAAATACATCCTCGCGCCCTTGAAAAACTCAAACGTGCTGACCTCCATCAACACGATTGAGGTAAACCAGCCGGCGACTACCCCGATCGCTGCCGCAAAAATTGTCAAAATCGGAAACATGACTGTTCCGGCAATAAACCGCGGCACGACCAGGTACGAAATCGGGTTGAACGCCAGGGTTTCCAGCGCGTCGATTTGCTCGGTGACCCGCATGGTGCCGAGTTCGGCGGCTATCGAAGCCCCAACCCGTCCGGCCAGTACCAGCGCGGTCAGCACCGCGGAGAGTTCGCGTAGTACCCCCTTTTCGACCACCATGCCAATAAGATAGGGCGGCACAAATTCGGTGAAATTCTCGGAGCTCTGAATCGCGGTCACCATGCCGGCAAATGCCGCGATGTAAATCACCACCGGCAGGGACTTCACTCCGATGCGCATCATTTGTTCAAGGACAAGGGTGGAATAGGTGCCGACGTCGGCCAGGGCCCTGAGGGTCTGCCAAAGCATTTCGCCGAAACAGCCGATATGATAGAAAAAGTGAATGACGCGTTTACCTAACAGTCGAAATACGAATGTCATAAGCTGAACATCATAAAATAAAATTCGCTAAATATACAAAATATCGGATCGAAACACAATCAATTATTCGCCGGTCCACGCGACCGCATCAATCTCAACCGCCACTCCTTTCGGTAAAGATGAAACCTCGACCGTGGCGCGCGCCGGCCGGTGCTCCGGGAAATAACTTCCGTAGATCTCGTTGACGGTGCTGAAGTCGGCCATGCTTTTCAAAAAGATAGTGGTTTTCACCACCGCGTTCAAGGAGGAGCCGCCAGCCTCCAAGATGGCTTTTATGTTTTCCATCACTTGCTGGGTTTGGCTGCGAATGTCGCCAGCCTCGACGTTGCCGGTAGCCGGGTCGATGGCAATCTGTCCGGAGACAAACAAAAAACCCCCAGCTTGAATTGCCTGCGAATAAGGTCCAATGGCCTGCGGGGCAGCCTTCGTTGCAATAACTCTCTTGTTCATGCAAAAATTCCCTCATCTTTGTGATGGCACTAACATACGCATCTGTCACCAATTTTGCAAATTAATTGAGGTCGTTCCCCAATAGCCCAAACCGCGCGGGCATCAGTGAGTTTCAGAAACTGAGCAGATAGGTCAGCTTGGCAAGCAGGGTGCGGTTGGAGGTTTGCAGGCCGGAAACCGAGTCCAGTTCTTCATTATACACTAAATAGAAATCACTTCCCGGGGAATAGATGTAGCGCAGCAAGATGTTGCTGATGATTTGTTTGTCAAAGTCATTCCACTGGATGTAAGCTTTGGTGAATAGATTTGGGGAAAACGAGTAATTAATCCGCGCCCCCAGAATTGAGGTCGTAAACTCGCCATTCGGCAGGTCCAGACGGTTCCAGGCCCAATTCACGTCGAAGCGCAGCTTACTGGTGGGTTTCCAATAATTTTCTATTCTCACGCCGAAGAAAGTGCCGCTGTAAAAGGTGCCGCCACCTACCTGCAAACTGCCGCTGAATTTGCGGCTGTGATCGGAACTGAACAGAGCAGAGCCGACATTGTACCTGTAAATCCCGTCCGGAACAAACGCCGGTCCAAGAAAAAAGCCGGGAGCGGGAATATTATCATAATAGTTGACGAACCCCAGCGACAAATAGGCTTCATTTTTGAAAATATTGAGTAGCCCCAGGTTGATGGTACGGTACTGCAGATCGTTGTCGTGGTTGGTGATGTATTCCAGCGAATAAGATAGATGGGACTGGCGGATGTTCCACAAATTGGGGCGCGGACTGACGAAAATCTGCAAATTGTATTTGCGAATGTCCGTCCACTGGAG
>DASWHH010000379.1:0-8835 GCA_036398295.1 bacterium | reverse complement strand
GGCATGATATAGGTAGGCATCCAGCAATTTCGAGCCAACGCGGGTCAAATCCGGACCGATATTTTGGCCCTCGTCGCCGACTTTGTGGCAGCCGACGCAGCCGTACTCGAAAATCAGATCGTGGCCGGATAGCACCATATCGCTGTCGGCTTCGGCCCAGTCAAATTCCGGTTCGGGGAATTTTGGATCTATCCTGTTTTGCATGAGAAATGCTGTGAGGTCGCGGGCCTCCTGATCCGTCAAATCGAAATCGGGCATGCGAATGAGCGGCCGCTGATCTTTGGCCGACCAGCGAATGCGGTAGGGTTGGAGCAGGTAACTCGTCAGCCACGTTTCGTTATACTTGTTTCCGGCAAACTCCAATCCCGGTGGGATGTTCAAACCCTGTGACAAATCTTTATGGCACTCTCCGCACTTCAGCGCTGAGTATAGTGCTTCGCCTCTTTGGGGATCCCCGGTTTTGATGTCTGCAACAGCAGAGCTTGGGATCGCCGCCTCGGCCCTTGCCTGCAATCGTTGTTTCGCCTGATTAGCATCATATGCCCCCCAGGTCGTCAGAATCAGGATCGCTAACACAATAGCACTGCCCGCGCTGACCGCCAGGGGTCGCTGCGACCATTGCCGTTCCGGATTGCGGTCGATGAAGGGCAGCAGAAGCATCAGGGTAAAAAAGGCCCCCGGCAAAATTACCGCGCCGACGATTTCCAGTTTCCCTTCAAAAATTTTCAGAATTTGAAACAGGCTGTAAAAATACCAATCGGGACGAGGGATGTAGCTGGTGTCGTTGGCATCGGCCTTGGGTTCGAGATGCGCTCCATACTTGGCGGCGAGTATCACAATTACGGCGACCACCAAGAAAGCGATCACGCTGTCGCGGAAGAGTTGTTGCGGATAGAAGCGGTTGGGGTAAGAAACAGGCTCCCCAGCTTTGACCCAGGGCGGAGTGGGACCGTGCAGTCTGAGATAGAAAAGATGCCCGCCAACCAGCATCACCAGCAGCAGCGGCAAAACGATCACGTGCAGCGCGAAAAATCGTGAGAGGGTGATGGTGCTCATCTCGCTGCCACCCTGCATGATCTTGATGATAAACGGGCCAATCACTGGTACAACGCCGGCGATGTTGATGCCCACTTTGGTAGCGAAATACGATTTCATGTCCCACGGCAGGAGATAACCGGTGAACGCAAATCCCAGGGTGATCAACAGCAGGCCGACGCCGAAAATCCATGTCCACTGGCGAGGACGCTTGTAGGCGCCGTAGAAGAAGGTGCGGCAAATATGCGCGAACAGGACGATGACCATGCCGCTGGCTGCAAAGTAGTGGATGCCACGGATGAGCTTGCCAAAGAGCACCTGCGTTTCAATGTATTGAATGCTTTCGTAAGCGGCATCGGCGTTAGGGGAATAATATAATGAAAGCAGAGCACCGGTGAGGATCTGTACTACGATGAGTGCCAGCAGCGCCGAGCCCAGCGTTTGCGGCCAGTTGACCCCTTTGGGCATCGGCTCATTGAGCAGGTCTTTTACAATGGCAAGCAGTCCCTTGGATTTTTCAACAGATTCAGATTTGACCATGGTCATCGCTTTCATCGTCGATCATCGTTTATCGATCATCGATCTCAGGTTGGTAGTTGAATGAACATTTTCCCATTTTCGAGGCGGGTCGGTAATTTTGTCAACGGGCGTGGCGGTGGGCCGGAAACCACTTCGCCGCGCAGGGTGTAGCGCCCTTCGTGGCAGGGACAAACGAATTTTTCTTCGTCCGGCTGCCAGGCCACGTTGCAGCCGGTATGGCTGCAGACGGCGGACAACACCGTCACTTGGTTCTCGCCGTCAGGATCCGGGACAACCCACACGAAACCGGTTTTCTCGGAACGGGTGTAACCGGCTTCCGAAATATATTTGAAGGTCGCTTTCCGCGGTTGATTTGCTGAGAAACCGTCCACCGCGCCAAGATCGATCCACGAACTGCTAGCTTTGCGGAAAACCGGCGTGAGCAAGAATCCCAGGCCCGGTACCGCCAGCACTAACGCGATCAGACCGTTCAGCACCGCGATGGCTACTTTTAAGAAGCCTCGACGGGAAATGCTCTCATCAATCGGTTGCCCTGGTGCAGGAGAAACTTGCATATCGTAAAGCCTAAGTTACGGTTTGACGAGGATTGTTGGATTGATGGAGTAATGGATCATTGTAACCTCACCCTCGCGGTCCATTGATCCATTAATCCATTAATCCACACTGAACTCCAACGCTCGATCATTTTTTTAACGTTGTGAGGTAATCCGCCATTTTCTCGAGTGTTTCCGCGGGGAGAGTGTCAAATTTCGGCATCACGGATTCCGGCGCAAACTGCTGGGGATTTTTGAGATTGGCGAGGAACCAGGTTTTGTCGCGCTTGCTGCCCACCTGTGTCAGATTCGGCCCAATATCCTTGCCCTCGTCGGCGATAATGTGGCAATTCAGGCAATTATTCTGGTATAGGAGATACGCCCCCTCGAAGACATTCCGGGGCATCGCCTCGATCTGTTTTCGTTCTTCTATTTTGCTCTGGTAAAGATAGTCGTCGAGTGCGAGGATTTCGTCCTGCAGTACACGCCGGCGTTTGCGATCCGAGGTCTCCTGCCGCAGCACGATTTCAGATTCTTTCTCGACGTGCGCCGCGAACCAATCGGCTGAACGCCTGTTGGTTACCGGGGTGAGTTTGCCTTCCGTTTGCGCAGCCAGAGTGTGACAGTCGGTGCATTTCTTCAAAGCAAAGAGCTTTTTGCCGGCGATCTGCGTCAGGCGCAGGTTGCTATTGGATACGACCTTGGGCTTATTGTCCTGGCCAAATGTAAACATCACTGCCACCAGGCCACTCATCAAGAATAGAGTCAGAAATTTTGTCATCCTTTACCTCATTTTTCTATAGAGACTTGACATCACTGGTTTACAGGGACTAACACAGCGCGGCAGACCCGCCACCTAAGATAATCAGAAGAAATCCGAAATCCTAAACTCGAAATTCGAAACAAATTCAAAAGAACAAATTCAAAACATGAAAACTTTACGCCGTGAGGACCGAATAAGAAAATCGAGTTGCTGCTGCCACGGAAAAGTGCCGGCATTAGACATTTGAATTTCGAATTTGTTTCGTATTTCGGGTTTCGACATTCGAATTTTAAAACTATGAGAACAAAAACTTACCAAAAAGACAATGTTTTTCAAATTTATAGTCCGGGTGTTGAATGAATATTCCGTGCATTTCCGTGTCGGTCAGTGGTGCTTTTGTCAGTTATTCAAAGCCCCGTCATCGATCCACTGGCGGATCAGATTGATTTGGTCACTGCTGAGATACGGACCTCCTTGCGGCATGCGCGTTCCCATGATACCGGACGCGCCCGCCAGCTTCTGAATGATGTAACTATTGTTGGCGTTGCCGGGTTGCACGCGAAACAAATTGGACCGTTGAGCCGATGGTCTGCTAACAAGATTGGTGAAGCTCTCGTTGGTATTGCGCAACGACATCAGGCCGAGCCCGTTCGGAACGTGGCATCCCGGCACGGCGCAGCGCGCGCTAAAAATGTTCGCTTGAATCGTGGCCAATGTTGCTTGTGGCGGTTGCGGTGGAGTAGGCAAAACGTGTTCACAGCCGGTTTGGATGATCAAGAGAAATAACAGACTCATCCCAAATGATGCGCTTCGACCTGTGGAACATACCATCATAGATTTTCTCCTGTTGAGCTCATTTTATTCATTCTTCGACTCCCATTTGTTATGGCAACTAACTTACATCATTCTCAAACTGTAAAGAACGGCGACGACCTCTACATTTGCGTTTGTTTATCACAATAGATTATTGGAGCTGGATTGATGCGGTTTGCTTTTCATTACTCCATCAATCCACAGCTCCATTACTCCGGGTTATAAGAGCCAGTTGCCTTACTTCAAATCTGTGAAATCTGCAGGCTAAAATGGCCATCGCAGAACGCGATAGATGTTGAAGCCCAACCGGAAATCGCCGTTCAAAAAATCAAAGTCGCCGCCGCTCATGTACTGGTTGCTGGTGAGGCCGAGCGAATTGGTTATATAAACATGGAACACGTGTCCGCCCACCCGCCGCTCGAGTCCTAACGTGAAGGAGTCGTTGAATACCAGGTCCCCGTCTTCGGAACGCAGACCGCCAATGGTTACGGTGGCGGCGCCTTCAGAGCCGGCAACGATGGGAACGCCTTCGACAAAGACTGAAAAATCTTTGAACAGCATTATTTTGCCCGCAAAACCAATAGTGATGATGGGATCCTCGCCATCCAGCGTTGGGTTGCCGTTAAGCAAAACACCCGGCACCAACAAAACCGAAAGGCGATCGCCGATTTGCATGGATGCAGGAACCTGCGCGAACCAGTGAAAGCGCTCGCTGCTGGTGCGGGAATTGCTCACGCCGGCAATATCTTTACGGGTCTCCCAATCGAGGCCACCGACAACCGCCACTGACACGGGCATGGAGCCGTCGGTCTTTTCGCGCAGTAGCCGCCATTTGCCGGCAAACTCATAGGTCGCGCCTTCGCCCGATCTTCCGAAATAGACCATCAGGTTATCGGTGATGGGGAAGGAGAGTTCGGTAAAAATATGCGCTCCGAAATCCAATCCGAAGAAGTTGTAGATACCGCTATCCACCGGGCCATCCCAGCGGTGAGCGATGCGATAAGAAAACGTGCCTTTCTCTAAAGTTTCGGTCGTGGGCAAAGTTGCCGATGACAATCCCGGAAACGCCTGGGCGTATTCTCGTTCCGGCGCATCGCGCTTCATGTCTGCTGGCAGCGACGTAATCCATGTCTCGAGGATGGCGATTTCGGCTGCGGTCAACCGTTCGCCGCTCTTCGGCATGGGATCGCCGTCGATGCCCGGAGCGCCTTTGACTTTCATGATCAAATAGCTGTTGGCGGGGTCGCCGCCTTTCACTCGCAGCATACCGGATTTGCCGGTGCTGGTCTGATTCACCAGCGATGGGACAATGAATTCTTCTGTCAAATCCAAACCTTGCGGCGCGTTGGGACCGGCATGGCAACCAGCGAAGGCGCAGCGGTTATCGAACATATCGAGAACGTTATCCGGGACAGCCTGTTGAGCATTGAGAGCAAAAGGCGGGACCAGTAAGAACAATAGCCCCCATGTGCGTAATCGGGTCGCAAAGTTAGTGAACATTCTTCCCTCCATCGTGTTTGCTGTCAGCCGCACCGCGGCTTTCAAAAAATCGTCAATTAAAACCACCACTTCTGTTGAAATTATTCCGCCGAGTAGAACGATGGGGTTGTCCAAAAGCCGGTTTTCTTGTCATGCCCGAATGCTTTTGTCGGGCATCCAGTGCGAGACCGCAGTCATTCCCGCCAAAAACATGCGGGAATGACAGCCGCTTGACACCTTTTTTGGACAGCCCCATCGTTACAATTTTTTAAAAGCGCGCCGCAACGAGTTGAACATCCGCAGCTGCCCATGCGGCCGTCAACCGGCTCTGCACGGCCGCGGCTTCCGCGCTTTTGCCCTGCGCCGCCAGACTTTGATGCAGCCCGAACAGCGACCAGCCGTTTTCCGGGTACTTCATCAAATCCTCTGCAAAAACCTTTTGGGCCCCGGCAGCGCGGCCGGATTCCAACAGCACGGCGCCTAAGTTATGCCGCGCCGGAAAATACCATGGCGGCGGTTCATCGTAGGTCAGGTTATCTTCAAACTCAACAGCTTTGCGAAGCTGCGCGATGGCATCATCGAATTTGCCGTGTTTGGCCGCCAGTTCACCGGCCAGCGTTGTGCGCGCGATCTGCATCAGGTCGTAAGTGGTGTTGATGTCCCAGATCGTCACGTGTAGCAGCGCCGTATCGGCAGCGATGGTGTTTAGCTTCTCCAGTTCTGCTGCGGCCTCCCCCAGCTTGCCGGTGCGCGTAAACGCCATGCCGCGGGCAAAATGCCAGACGCCGTTGGGATAGAGTAGATCGGCGTCGGGCGGGGAGCTCTGCAAAATCTCCTCCCACTTGCCGAACTTGATCATCGCGTACAACGGAATGGTGAAATAATGCTGCAGCGTGCCGTAACCCGGCTCGCGCATGAGTTTCGCATCTTGCTGCATCGCCATGTGATGAGCAGCCGACAGTGCCTTCTGCGAGTTGCCGGCCATGGTGGCCGCCGCGGAAAGAAAATGATGGTTGTGCGGCACATAAGCCACCGGATACATGCCCTGGGCGTGGCACTGGGTGATGTAGCCGCTGTCTGCTTTCACGGCGTTTTCGTTGGCGATGATGGCATCGATGTAACGCCCGGTGCGGATGTAAATGTGCGCCGGCATGTGCACGAGATGACCGGCGCCGGGTACGAGAGTCTGCAGGCGATCGGCGCTGGCCATGGCACGTTCCGGTTCATTAGAGGCTTCGATGGTGTGGATGTAAAAGTGATTGAATCCCGGATGGTTTGGCCACTGCTGCAACCCGGTCTCCAGTAGCGCGATGATTTCCGAAGTCCAAGACTTGGGCTGGCCATCTCTCTCCCAGAAGTCCCACGGATGCAAATCCATCAGCGCTTCGGCGGCAAGGGCCGCGGCATCGGGATCGTCGGGATAGCGCTGCGCCACCTCTTTCATGGCCTGGGCGTAAGCTTCATCCAGCGGCTTGCGGTCGGCTACGGGTTGCGGCGCGTAACGTTTGGCCAGGGCGTTGATGTAGGCCTGTTCTTTTGCGCTGGCGTTGGTCGCTAGCTCCAGAGCCTTTTGAATCGCGGTAAACGCGTTGGCCACTTCAGCCTCATCCATTGCTGCGTTGATGTTGGGACCGAGCACCAGCGCGATGCCCCAGTAAGCCATGGCGCATTCCGGATCGAGGCGCGCCACCTCACGAAAGCTTCGTTCGGCTTCCTTGTGGTTGAAACCGTACGCCAACGCCAGACCTTGATCGAAGAACCGTTGCGCCATTGCGTCGTCCGTTGTGATGGCGTGATGGTGATCACCCATTCCCGACAGCAGTGGCGCGATACGTCCATTCTCGTCGCTGGATTCATTCTGGCAGCCTATGAGCGTCGCAGCTATCAAGCTCGCGACCAGAATCCAGACACTCTTTTTCCTCATAGATTTGTCACTCCTTATTCAAAATCATTTGTCGTTAGCCCTTGCACATAGATGCGAAATGACTTGAGTAAACAATATTTTCTGAGCATAGCGATTCTGACAGAAAAAGTCAAATCACAACTTTGTTGAGATGATTACAAAATCTTGAAGCACGGCCACGCTAACGAGATTGGACATTAGGCTGCAACTGTGAGGGGTATTGGAGCTTGGAATAATGGAGTAATGAAAAGAGATCCAACAATCAAGCGATTGATTCGTAGGGCTGTTTTTGAGCGTGCCGTTTTGATGGGTGGGCAGCCCTTTCAGTATTTCGAGAATCAATCCGACCTTACCTCAGGAGTGTCAAACTTTAGTTTGACCTTTTTTGTCAAGCTAAAGCTTGACACTCCGGTTGACTTTTCTAAATTACTGCCATGCTCAAAAAACACCCCCATACGCCGGTGCACCTATTTTTAGACAATACGCTTTATTTCATCACGGGTGCCATTTACGAAAAACGTCTTCTGTTAAAATCAACCGAGATAAAGGGGCTGTTCTTGCGACAAATGACCGACTATTTTCGCAAGTATGATTGGCAGTTGCACCACTGGGTTATTCTGGACAATCATTATCATCTGATGGGCAAGAGCAAGCTGGGTGAGGACCTGAGTCGAATTGTACAAGGAATCCACGGCGCGACATCGGCATCCATTCGAGAAGCCACTGGCGCTGACACGCCGATCTGGTGGAACTACTGGGATTACTGTCCTCGAAATGAACATGATTATTATGTGCGCGTGAATTATTTGCTTTGGAATCCCATCAAGCACGGATATGTAGAGAGAGTAGAGCATTATCCCTTCTCCAGTTACCATCAACTTGTCGATGCAAAAGGCCATGCAGCGATTGAGCTCCAGTTTCGCAGGTTTCCTGAGTATGAAGATGTCTCTTACGAGAAGCCGAAGACGATGACTTTTAAACAGGAGTGTCAAACTTTAGTTTGACCTTTTTGTCAAGCTAAAGCTTGACACTCCTTACTCAATCTCAATTTACTGCGCTCCTTTAGCGAACACTTGCGCTGTATCGACGATCGATGGTAAGTTCATTCGCAGCCAGGCTGTCTGGAACTGACTTTCGCATTATCGACCTGGCTTGCTCGGGGAAATGAGACGTTGCTCCGATTATGACCATCGCGTCGATGCGTTCAGGCTGCTGCGTGCCCCTGGCTCGAGACCAGGTTTATGTATATGCATACGACTACAAGGGCAATTGCCGCGAAATTAGTTTTGTGTATCGCCATTGGGCAACGACTTACCTTTCATCATTCCCTGTCTTTATTTCGTTTTGATATTCTGATTCAAATGGAAAACGCTATCCGGATCATACTTTTTCTTGATCTGCGCCAGTCGCTCATAGTTCGCCCCGTACGCCGACGCAACGCGATCGCTCTCGTCTTCAGTCATGAAGTTGATGTAAGCGCCGCCGGAGGCATAAGGCGCAGAGGCTTTGAAAAATTGCCGCGCCCACGCAATGCCCTTCTGATCTTCTGCAGCATCATCCCAGCGTCCGTGAACGTTCAACACAAATTTCGCGTCGCGATGGCCATAGGCCATGGCATCGGCCGGCACGCGATTGGCGGCCCCGGAAATGAGTCCAATGAAGATTTCACACTGCGGCGTGGGTAGTTTGCTGGCAAACTCGATCATCGAGTCCAGCGCACCGTCTTTAAGTTCGGCGAAGTTATGGGACTTCCAGTGCGCGCGCCGGGC
>DASWHH010000378.1:0-2161 GCA_036398295.1 bacterium | reverse complement strand
ACGGTACCATGGATGGGTGAAATGAGACGGGTTTTGGACAAATCGTCGCGGGCCTGTTTCAAATTCGCTTCGGCTTGCTCGACCCCGCTTTCGCCCAATTCATAATTGGCTTCGGCGGTTTCGAGATCAGCCGCAGAAAATAATTTCTGGGCGAACAACTCTTTGGCGCGGGTGATTTCACTTTGCGCCTTTTTGAGGTTGGCCTGCGCCGATTTCAAATCGGACTTACCGCGCTCCAACGCCGCCTCGTAGCGGGTGCGATCCAGCTCCACCAGCAGTTGCCCGGCGCTGACAAAATCTCCCTCCTTCACGTGCAGCTTCTTGATTTCGGCGCTCACAAACGCCGAAATTTTCACCTCTTTTTCGGGTTCGATTTTCCCGGAACCGGAAACCAGCTGGGTGATATTGCCGCGCGCCACTTTGGTGGTTTGCACTTCGATCACGTCGCCACGAGCCTTTTTCAGGTTCACAAAAACCAGGACGGCGATCACCACCACCGCACCGGCGGCAATCATTAACTTCACTTTTTTAGACATGACAACCCTCTCTCCTAACCATAAAAAATTCAAATTGAAAATGCAAAAAAGCAAAGTGCAAAATACCATCCTTAACACTGAACATTTTGCATTTTCATTCTACCATTCAGTTTGCATTCTCAATCGTGCCCATGGCCGCCTGCAATTGCGCCTGGGCAATCAAGGCATCGTACCGAACGTTGACTAAATTGACACGGGCGCGGGTTAGAGAAACCTGAGCATCAGTGACTTCCAACTGCGTGCCGGCGCCGACGCGGTACCGCTCTTGGGCTAAACGATTATCCTCCTCAGCCGAGCGTAAATTTCTCTCATTTATCACGGTGATTTCCTGGTAAGCTTTCAGATTCAAATACGCTTGCTTGACTTGCAGACGAAGCGTCCGCTGGCGATTGAGATGACTTTCCCGGGCAATCGAATAATTGGCAGTCTGACGACTGACTTCAGCCCTGTCTGAAAATCCGTTAAAAATGTTGAAGTCAAGAGTTGCACCGACATTGATAAAATAGTTTTCGCTGAAGTTTCCATAAACCCGGTTAAACTGTTCGTTGTCTCGAGAATATACCGCGCCCACTCCGATGGCTGGCAAAAAGCGTGCTTTAGCTGATTTTCTGCCATGCTCGGCGCTCTTCATCTCATATTCAAAGCGCCTGAGATCCGGATTATTTTGCCCGGCGGTGGCAATGGCCTCGTCCAAAGTGAAGGTCGGCGGTTCAGCGGAAATTTCGACTTCCATGATATCAATTGGCTCTTCCGGATCCTGTCCCAGCGTGACGTTCAGATTCCCTTTCGCGATCAAAACCGCGTTCCTTTGATTGATGAGACTGACTTCATCGGTGCCCAGAATGACTTCCTGTCGATAGACATCGATCAGGGCGACCGAGCCGATCTCGTACATGCTCTGGGTTCGGCGCAACTGCTCTTTGCTGCGCTCGACGGCCTCTTGAAACTCCTGTTCAAGCTTGATGGCTTTAAGAAGTTCCAGATAGCGCTGATTAACAGTGGAGTAAACAGCCTGCCGCGCCGCAGTTAAGTTTTGAGACGATGCTTCGAATCCAGCTTTGGCCTGTTTGATGGTTTGGATGCTACGTCCGAAATCCCAGAGAGTCTGATTGTAGCTTATGGAAAACGTATGGTTGTTAAACGATTGGGTCCGTGAGGTACTCTCAACGCGCTGCACGACCTGTTGACCCGTCGCCGGGTCGATCAGCGGAACAGAGAGTGCAACCGGTTGATTGTTAACGTCCAGGAGCGTTACTTCAGTTACTTGCGGAATGTTGCGCAAATTTGTTGAAGACCCCACCGTGGATCGATCCATTTGAAAGCTGCTGCCGATGCGCGGCAAAATCGTCGAGTAGGATGCCGTGACGTCCGCGCCGACGCGGTCGACCTGGTAGGCGGCATTCTTGAAATCAGAATTGTTCTTGAGCGCGATTTGGATGCACTCCTGCAAGCTGAGCGCCTTGCCGTTTTGGGCGAAAGCGGAGCCGAAACTCAACGTCGAAACCAGAATAAGAAGGGTTGCAATCTTGAAAGACTTCATAACGAAACTCCTTAAACTAGGATTATGAAAATAAACCGGCCAACGCCGAAGCGATCACGGCATAAATGGCATAGACGGCAGCCAC
>DASWHH010000377.1:0-6357 GCA_036398295.1 bacterium | reverse complement strand
TAAGCATGATGATCCTCGCCTCACAGTTGAATGCACAAAGCAAAGCGAAGAATGACATGATCGCGCAAGCCAATTCGCTTTTTGAAGCAAAAGATTGGGAGAACGCCATTGCTGCCTATCAATCCGTCGTCAAGCAGGATGCAAAAAATGGCAAGGCCTGGCTCTACTTGGGGCTATCTTACCATAGTCTGGGAAATTATGAACAAGCCATCAAGGCTTATGAGGAGGCCGATCGACTGCAGTTTTACCAGTGGCAGGCGCGCTATAACATTGCCTGCGCCTATTCCTTGATGAACAATAAGGAAGAGGCTTTCCAGTGGCTGGATAAAGCGCTCGGAGTCGGGCTCAACCAGATACAGCTGCTCGAGAACGACAGCGACCTCGCTATCTTGCGTGACGACATGCGTTTTCAGGGGGTGTTGGAAGCGGCGGACAAAAATGCCCGTCCTTGCGAATACAGCGAGCAACATCGGCAGTTTGATTTTTGGGTTGGGGAATGGGACGTGTTTAACGGACAGGGACAGCAGGTTGGAACGAACGTGATTCAAAAAATCCTCAACGGTTGCGTGCTCCACGAAACCTGGTCGGCCCCGGGGCAATTGGGAAAAAGCTTCAGCTATTTCGATCCGGGTAGCGGTAAGTGGAAACAGAACTGGGTGCAGGCTCAGGGCGGCATCATCTGGTACGAGGGCGAGTTGCAGGACGGCGTAATGCATTTTACCGGTGAAAGCATCTTGTTCGACGGCAGCAAACAGTTAGCGCGGGGAAGCTTTACCCCGCTGCCGGATGGCAGGGTGCGCCAGTTTCTGGAGCAATCGCCAGATGAGGGCAAAACCTGGTACGTCACGTTTGACGGTATATACGTTAAGAAAAGCGCCAGCGGCGGACGTTTAAGTAAGTTCTCGGATTAATTCATGTAACGGGAGGTCTCACAATGTCATCGACAAAGTTTACAGTGATCTTTTCTGCGATGATCCTCGCGACGACAGTATCCTCGTTGATGGGGCAGAATAACAAAACCTACACTCAACAAGAGGCCAACTCCTTTTTGCAGGCCGGCGATTGGAAGAACGCGGCTCTGGCGTATGCCTCACTGGTGAAGCAGGACGCCAAGAACGGTCAGGCCTGGCTGCAGTTGGGACTATCGCATCACAATCTCAAGGAATACGATAAGGCCATCAAGGCCTACGAGGAAGCGGATAATTTGCAGTTTGCGCAATGGCGGGCGCGCTACAACACTGCCTGTGCCCTGGCACTGATGGACAAAAAGGATGAAGCCTTTACGTGGTTGGACAAAGCGCTCGCCGCCGGCTTTAGCCAGCCACAGCTTTTGGAGAGCGACACCGACCTTGCCAGTTTGCGGGAGGACGCTCGCTTCAAGCATGTGCTGGAGGTGGCGGATAAGAACGCCCGGCCTTGCGAATACAGCGAGAAGCATCGCGCGTTTGATTTTTGGATTGGCGAGTGGGAGGTCTTTAATCCGCAGGGGCAGCAAATCGGCGCCAATGTCATTGAGAAGATTCTCAACGGCTGTGTTCTCTACGAAAACTGGACCTCGGCGCGCAGCGGTTATTTTGGCAAAAGCTTCAACTATTATGAGCCATCTGCCGGCAGGTGGAAACAGAACTGGGTCGACGCCACGGGCGGCATTGTGTGGTACGCGGGCGAAGTAAAGGACGGCGTCATGCATTTTGCCGGTGAAAACATCTCGATGGATGGCAGCAAACAATTGGCGCGCGTGACATTCACGCCCTTGCCCGACGGTCGCGTTCATCATGTCATCGAGCAATCAGCAGATGATGGCAAAACCTGGTCCGTCTATTTTGACGGCATGTACGTGAAGAAGAACACCAACGGCAGCACCATGAACAAGTGACAGCACCGGATGTGCCATGAGGATGTGCCAGGCACTTTCGAAGTGCCTGGCACATTTAGGTCCGCAAACCGCCGAACATCGAGGTCGCCCATGTTTCGAAGTTATCTGAAAATCTGGATGCGGGTTTTGTTTAAACACAAAACTCTGAGCTTGCTGAACATCGCCGGACTGGCCCTGGGATTAACCTGCGCCATTTTGATTCTTTTTTATGTGCGCTTCGAGATGAGTTTTGATCGCTTCCATGAACAGGCCGATCGCATTTATCGCCTGGTGCAAACGCGAGTTTCAGCCGATAGCCGGCAGCACTGGGCGGTGACCCCAACCGGCCATGCCCCAAGTTTAACCAACGAATTCTCGCAGGTAAAAACTGTCCGCTTTCTCAGGCGCCAGCCATTAATCCGGGTGGGAGAGAAAAGCTTCAGCGAAGAGCGCTTCTTTTTTGCCGATTCCCTGGTGTTTGAAGTTTTCTCGTTTCCCTGGCTGGAAGGCAATCCGGCGACCGCGCTGCAGGAGCCCTTTACGGTTGTGATTACCGAGGAATATGCCAAGAAGTATTTTGGCGATGATGACGCCCTCGGGAAAGTAATCCGCTATGAAGACCAATATGATTTCAAAATTACCGGTATCATGCGCAACATCCCTTCGAACTCCCATCTGCAATTTGATTTTCTGGCTTCGTTTGTTTCGCTGCAGGACATCCTGCGTTACCTGCTTGACGATCGGGTTTTGAAGGATTGGGTGGCGAGCATGTTTCATACGTACGTGATGCTGCCACCCAATTCTTTAGCAGCCGAGCTGGAAAGACAATTTCCCGAGTACATTCAAAAATATCTTCCTGTCGAGGAGGCTGGGGAATTGACTTTAGGCCTGCAACCCCTCACCGATATTTATCTGGGCTCGAATCATTTCCTATCCCATCCCGGTCCGAGCGGCGACCAACGCTACCTTTTCATTTTTTCGGCAGTGGCGCTTTTCATTTTACTGATTTCATGCATCAACTTCGTGAACCTGTCGCTGGCGCGTTCAACGGCGCGCGCCGGCGAAGTCGGGTTGCGCAAAGTGGTCGGCGCACAACGACCGGATCTGATCAAGCAGTATCTCGGTGAGTCGTTGGCCGTGACATTTTTGTCGGCGGGTTTGGCCATCGTCTTGAGCAAACTTCTCCTGCCACTGTTCAATCATGTCTCAGGCAAAAATATTGAGCTCAGTCAAGTCGGCCCTGTGGAAATCGGAACCGTAGCGCTGGGAATTCTGTTCATCGGAATACTTTCCGGAATCTATCCAGCGATCTTCATGTCCGCGTTGAATCCCATTGCTGTTTGGAAGGGAAAGGCAGCTTCAGCAGGGCGGCGACTGCATTTCAGAAAGACGCTGATCGTAATGCAATTTGTCATTTCCACGGTCATGATCATCAGCACCCTGGTTGTCTTCAATCAACTACAATTTTTGAAAAACCAGAAACTGGGTTTCAACAAAGATCAGATCCTGGTCTTGCCATTGGTTCCGGAATTGAAACCGCGCCTCGACGCGTTCAAGTCGACGTTGCTACAATTTCAACAGGTTGCCGCAGTGAGCGCCTCCTCCATGGTGCCGGGGCGACGAGGCATGACGCAGTCGTATCGATTGGAGGGGGTGCCGCCGGATAAAACACAATTGGTAACTTCGATGATCGTCGATCACGATTTTGTGGAAACGTATGGTCTGGAGCTGGTGGCTGGTCGCAACTTCTCCATAGCGATCATCAGCGATCAAACCGATGCCTTTCTCATCAACGAGACGGCGGCGCGGGAATTCGGCTGGTCGAATCCACTACAGAAGCGATTGGAAGTGCCGGTGGAGACGCCGGTGCGAAAAGGACAGGTGGTCGGCGTGGTGAAGGATTTTCATTTTCAGTCGCTACATCATCGCGTCGAGCCGCTGGTGCTGCGCATTCAGCCATTCTGGTTTCGCTACGTTTCGGTGCAAGTACGCACCGCCGAATTGTCAGAAACTATCGCGGCCATCGAAGCATCGTGGCGGGAATTTGTTCCCAATCGCCCCTTTGACTACTTCTTTTTGGATGACGATTTCGCAGCTCAGTACCGTGCCGATGAGCGGTTGGGACTGGTTTTCGGATCGTTCACTCTTTTAGCCATTGTCATCGCGGTGTTGGGATTATTCGGCATTGCCATGTTCACTATTGAAAGTCGCCGCAAGGAGATTGGTGTACGCAAGGTGATCGGCGCGTCGATCCCTGGGATCGTGGCGCTGCTGACGCGGGACTATTTCAAGCTTATCGCCCTATCTTTGCTGCTTGCCACGCCGGTGGCTTACTTCGCCATGCAAGGCTGGCTACAAAACTTCGCTTATCGAATCTCGCAAAGTCCTGGCACCTATTTGTCCGCAGGTTTAGTGATCGTGTCGATTGTCTTCGCGACCATCGCTGTTCACGCGCTGCGCGCCGCGGCGGCCAATCCGGTTCACGCGTTGCGCCAGGAGTAGGTGTTGCGCGGCCGTTCTGTAGATAGAATTCAATGCCTGAAAATAAGTTTTACTTTTGGCGGGCCAGGTAGATGGGATTTGGGAGGTAGGTATAAGCAAATAGGGTATGAGAGGCATAGGGAAATAGGGAATAAGATGATGTATTTAGGAAAGAGCATTGAGGTACGCCAACAGTTTCTTCCTATATCCCATTCACTCTTCACCATTCACCATTCACCATTCACCGTTCACCATTCACCGTTCACCGCTTCCCGCACGCTACGCCACTGCTCCTTCGACAGCAAACGGGTCGGCCGGAGGCTCGGCAATCCGCGCCGGCGCTGCGGACAGACGCTCGTGAAGTTGCAGCTGGCTGGCGTACAGGGTTAGACGCAGCACCATACGGACGACCATGTAGAGCTGTTGTGTGAGAAACATCAACGTCACAACGAGGACCATCGGCGCGGACAACAGGTTGGCGATGGGATAGTAAATTGCCAGAATCAGTCCACCAATAACAAACAGTAGCGCTGCCAAACCGAAAGTGTATTTGAGATTTCCGAGGGCGAACCTGAATCCGTGCCAAAGGGAGACGCGCATCTTGTGTTCACCTGTTCGCACAGTATGAATTCGGGAGTAATCGAAAATGATGCCGAAAATCAAGGTGGCAACGAAGCCCAATACCACCCGCAGCCAACCGCCCCAGTAGGAGATGTCTTGATACGGGTCCTTTCCAAAAAGCAGACGGACGGCACCGGTTACCAAAAACGGCAGGGCCATAAAGATGGCCAGAAGCGGCAGGCTCCATAGCGCCAATCGCAAATAGCGGCCAAAGTATGTGGCACTATTTCCCCAAAACGATGCTGGCGAGTATTTCTCGCTGGCGGCTAAAATGGCGAATGCCCCACCGGATAGAAATAGCAAAAACAGCCAAAAAGCCGCCGGCACCACCAAAACCATCGCCAGGGACACGTCAATCAACGAATCTTTGTGGAGGATCACTTCGAAAAAGAAGTCCATGTCCAGGCGGCCGGCGAGATCGGCGCCCATCAGTCGGTAGCCAACGAAATCGTCAATAATGGCGCGCAACGGCAGAATGATGATCAAGCCGAAGCTCAAATTTGCCAAATAAAACACCGACACCAGTCGTTTGTTCTTCCATATTTGGAGGAAACCTGGTTTAATCGCGCGCATGATCATGTTCACCTCGTTTCTATTTGCTTAAAGCAGTGCACAAACTGGAGTAAACAAATTCATAAACTCCGGTTGATCCATTAGGAATTGCATCCAGAACAGCAGTCGCGCCGTGAGCTTGTTGACGCCCAGCCGCTGCTTTTTTATGGTTTTGCTGTTGTTGGTGAGATTGATGTCCAGCGGAATTTTGTTTTCCGGATCAACTGTCGCCGATACCAGCCGCGCGGGCCTGAGGTAACGGAATTTTTTCCAAAGCCCCTGGCCATCCCAATGCTCGCGGATGATTTCACCATCGGCGAACACCACTGCAATATCTACCGGCATCTTGAAGTCTCCCAACCGGCGCACGTTGACGGTGCTTTCAAACATTCGATCTCTGGAACCACTCGCTGCGGAGGAATCGGGGGATTGGCGGGCGATCCCGGGTTCGCCGTCGGCGGACAGGGAATCCTCCTCGGACACCGGCGTGGTGAAATCGTATCCGCGCGGCGATTTTGTTTCGCGAGTTGAAACCGCTGCCACGGTGTAATCCAACGCCGCGCTGCTGTAAAATGCCTGGTTGATGAACCAACTCATGTCCTGTCCCGACACCTCGTTGATGATGTCAAAGAAGTCCTGCGATTTGGGATGTTTGAAGCGCCAGCGCTCCAGGTAGGTGCGCATGATCTCACCCATCTTTTCTTCGCCCAAATAGTTTTTGAGTGTCATCAGGATGAGGCCGGGCTTAGAATAGGAGTTGGTAGCATAGCTGCCACCGGAATAATACTCCCAGGCGCGCCGGATGGTGGGGTCACGATCAGAGGTGCTCATGTTACGCGCGCGGTGAA
>DASWHH010000376.1:0-8027 GCA_036398295.1 bacterium | reverse complement strand
GCATATAACTATTTCAAAAATCTCTGAAATGCTAGCGATTGACAACCTTGGCGGAACGGAGAAAGCAGAGTCAGATTTTCTCCAAAAGATGATTAAACTATTTCAATTTTCATCGAAAGTTCTAGCGTGTCTCCTTTACACAAGAAGAAATGAAATAGATCGTTTTTTGGAGACCTTTTCTGAAAGCAAAAGTGTCTATTTTCAAAATGCGTTACCTATCGACCTGAATCTAGTAGACAATGTCAAAGATTTTTTGACATTGCCTTTAGCTCTAGGCAAAGATCAACTTTTTGTTTATCTACTGTTTAACCAATGTGGGATAATACAGAATGATTTCTTGAAAGTTTTCAGTGCTTTCATGGACATTTGCTCTCCAGATGCGAAAGAAAATGAGTTGAGATGGCTCGAGCAATCAATAGCTATATGCCTACCTCATAACAAAAACCCGTTACAAAATAGTGGTTGGTATTGGCCATTAAAGTTGAGATTAAACGAGCTATTTATAAATTTTTTCTTGAGCCAGAATGAAATGGACAAGGTGTTTCAGTACGCAGAAAATGAAGCGATTGATTTTGTGCAGATAAATCAGGACTATCATTTTATTATTCCACCGAAGGAATTTCCGGAACCTTATTCGTTTGGTTATGACGATGAGTCATGGTGCAGTATTAAAACACCATCATTCGGTGATGATGATTGGATGCACCCATTAAAAAAATTCTATTTGCCGTGTCAAATTTATTGGGAGATAGCAAAAAAACTAAAAAGCGATGCCATAAGAAAGGTCCTCTTTCAACGCATCGCAAAATTAGCTGAAGAGATTAATGATCATTTCAGAAATAGCGAGAAACTTTATTCTACGAGTTTGGAGGATGAAATCGTAGAAGTTTCTGAGCGCACATATTATGCTGCCTGTTATCCGACTTTTGTTGGAAAAGTTTTCGAAGAACTGGGTGATTTTGATAGAGCAATCCATTTCTACGAACATTCACACATGGAGAGCGATGAAAAACTAAGAGCAAGGGATCGTTGTATCTTTTTAAGAGATGGTGTTCGTTGGGAGCCTCTGCGAAAAGAACTTAGAGCTCTGTCAAAGAGCGAGCAAAGACAATTATTAGCCTATATCAAGATTTTCAAGTTTGAAAATCGGTTGAGAAAAGTAGTATCTCAGTTGATTGAAACGCACCACGGCAATAAAAATTGGTGGGATTCATATGTCCAAGATGATGTGAAAAGAAAATGCCAACAACGTTTCGAGGAGTGGCGTCATTATCCAAACGAAGTAACGCCGGAGAAAGATATTAATTTGATTGAGTTTTCGACCTTGTCAGAATTGAGAAGTATTATTATCGAATCCAACAATTGGGAGAAAGTCTTTAAAGCACAATTCAGAACACAAAAAATATTTAGCTCCATTTTAATTCTTCTCGAACCAATTCGAAATGATATAGCTCATGCTCGTTTACTTGATGACGACAGGTTTGAGGAGCTATCGCGTCTTATCACAAGATTAACAAATCAAATAGACAAAATTGAAAGGTCTATTTTCCCAGCATAATTCACTTTCAGAAACTGTTCAGTCGGTGGAGTTAGCGTCGGTTCTTAAGACTAAAATTCCTCTTGTAATTTCCAGGTTATCTTTTTATAATCGCTTAGGCAAATCGTAAGATGGACTAGAGTTATCCTTCAGTTAACAATACAGTGAGATCGAAAAGGAGAATAAGATGTACACGATCTATAAAATGAACGCGAATGACCTCGACAGTCGTTTCATAAAAGCTTTGAAAGCGATGTTCAAAAATAAAGAAATTGAGATTGCTGTGTGCGAAGTTTCAGAAATCGAGGAAGATGAGACCGCCTATCTATTGAAGTCACCTGCAAATCGAGAACGTCTGCTGAAGGCAATCGAAAATGTTTCTCACGAACGCAACCTTGTGACAGTAAATTTAGACGAGCAATAATGAGAAGGGTCACCTTCGAAGGAAGTGCTTTTCAAGACTTTACCGAATGGGCAACAGCGGACAAGAAGATTTACCAGCGAATTATCAATTTGATAAAAGAAATTCACCGTCAGCCATTTTCAGGTATAGGCAAACCGGAACCGTTGAAGCATGAACTAAAGGGATACTGGTCAAGACGAATTAACGATGAGCATCGCCTTGTTTACAAAATCAGCGAGGACGCCATTACGATTATTTCTTGCAAATACCACTACAGATGAATCCAAATGTCGAATCTAATAAGAGGTGATTCAATGGGCATGACCTTAACAGAAAAAATCTTAGCGAATCGCGCCGGACTGAAGGCCGTGAAACCGGGCGATTTGATCTTTGCTAAAGTCGACATCGCCATGGCGACGGACATTTCCTCGCCATTGACCATCAAGGTCTTCAAAGAAATGGGGGGAGAGCGCGTATTCGATCCAGAAAAAGTCCCGCTCGTGCATGACCATCTCACTCCTGCCAAAGACATCAAATCCGCGGAGTTCTCAAAGATCATGCGCAATTTTGCCAGGGAGCAGAACATCAAATATTACTACGAGGTCGGCCGTTCCGGCATTTCTCATCAATTGCTGCCGGAGCAGGGGCTGATATGTCCGGGCGATGTGGTGTTGGGCGCCGATTCCCACAGCACCACTTACGGCGCCCTCGGATGCTTTGCCAGCGGGGTGGGCAGTACCGATATGGCGGCGGCCTGGGTGCTGGGAGAAACCTGGTTCCGTGTGCCGGAATCCATCAAAGTGACATTCAAGGGTAAGTTGCCGGAGTGGGTTTCGGCCAAAGACATGATGCTGCTGGTCTGCCGCGATCTTGGAATCGAGGGCGCTACCTACAACGCCATCGAGTTTGGCGGCGAGACCATCGAAAACATGCCGATGTATGATCGCCTGGTGTTTCCCAATATGACCATCGAATGCGGTGGCAAAAATGGCGTCATCAAAGCCGATGACACGACGCGCGAATATTTGCAAGGGCGTGCCGTCAAGCCGGAAAAAGAGTGGAGGTTCTTCGAACCGGATGCGGATGCGGTTTATTGCCAGGAGTTGAGCTACGACGTCAGCAATTTGCAGCCGATGGTGGCGCGGCCGCATCTGCCGGGGAACGTCATGTCGGTTTCGGAAGTGGAGAAAGTACCAGTCGATCAAGTGTACATCGGCTCGTGCACCAACGGTAAAATTGAAGACCTGCGAATCGCGGCCCGGGTGTTGAAAGGCAAGAAGGTCAACCCGCGCTTGCGGATGGTGGTGGTGCCGGCAACCGAGCAGATTTATCATCAAATGCTGACAGAAGGCTTGGCGGAAATTTTCCACGAAGCTGGGGCCTCCATCGGCCCGCCAACTTGCGGTGCGTGCTTTGGTGCCCACATGGGCGTGATGGGAGAAAAGGAAGTTGGAGTCTTCACCACCAACCGCAACTTTGTTGGACGCAACGGCCACACCTCGGCGCAGGTGTACCTGGTAAGTCCTGCGGTAGCGGCGGCGACGGCGGTGCGCGGGGTGATTTCGGATCCGCGAGAGGTGCTGAACTAAGAAAGCCAGTGGACGCAGATTTCTCAGATAAACGCTGATTAAAGCTTTTGGAATTCTTGATCTGCGTTTTCGGCGTTCATCTGCGTCCGATTTGTGGAGTAGAAAGGATGTTGAGCTTTTGTGACCGATCATCATGAGTTGTTCGATGTTATCATCATTGGCGCGGGACCCGCGGGTCTCGCCTGCGCTATCGAGGCAAAAAAGCAGAATCTAAACTATGTCGTGATCGAAAAGGGTTGCCTCGTCAATTCCATCTTTCATTTTCCCACCGACTTGACATTTTTCTCCACCGCAGATTTACTTGAAATAGGGGATGTGCCCTTTGTACTTTCGGCCGCCAAGCCCAAACGCCGGGATGTTTTGAACTATTACCGGCGTGTGGCCGAATACTGGGGTCTTCGCATCAGTCTTTATGAGTCCGTTTTGTCGGTCAGCGGTGAAAGGGGTGACCTGCAAGTCGAAACCAATCGAGAAGGAAAATATCGAACCCGAAACGTCGTGTTGGCAACGGGGCAATTTGATTCCCCCAGGCTAATGGGCATCCCCGGCGAAAACCTTGCGAAAGTCAATCACTACTACGTCGAAGCGCACGCCTATTTTAAGAAAAACGTCGTGGTGATCGGCGGCAAAAATTCGGCGGTTGAGGCAGCCCTGGATCTATATCATCACGGCGCCGAGGTTACCCTCATCCATCGCGGTGAAACCTTTGGAAAATCCGTGAAATATTGGATTCTTCCCGACATCGAAAACCGCATAAAAGAACGAAAGATTCAGGCGCACTTTCAAACGGAAGCCCTGCAAATCAAAGAGGATAGCATGGTAGTGAAAAGCGCCGCTGGCGAAGTCTGGGAGATCGAGAATGATTTCGTTTTCGCTATGACCGGCTATCGTCCCGATATTGATTTTTTAAGGAAGATGGGCGTACAATTCACGAACGGAGATACCCCGGTGCACAACCCGAAAACACTTGAAACTCATGTTCCAGGCGTGTATATTGCAGGCGTTATTACGGCGGGATCGGACGGCAGCAAGGTGTTCATCGAAAACTCACGCCATCACGGAGCACAAATCATGGGGCATATTCTAAATGGCAAATAAAGAATACGACGTAGCGGTTGTTGGTGGCGGGCCGGGCGGATACGTGGCGGCTATCCGGGCCGCCCAGTTGGGGCTGAAATGCGCCATCGTTGAAAAAGAAAGACTGGGCGGTTTGTGTTTGAACTGGGGCTGCATTCCCAGCAAGGCGTTGTTGCGCAGCGCCGAGGTCTACCGCATGTTTCAGCACGCTGACGAGTATGGCTTGAGCGTGGAAAAAGTTGGATATGATCCAAAGAAAATTGTGAAGCGCAGTCGCGCCGCAGCGGACCGGCTGAGCAAGGGCGTCGAGTTTTTGATGAAGAAAAACAAGATCGAGCACTTCACCGGAACGGCGCGCATCGCCAAGAAAAACAGTGTCGAGATCTCTAAAAGTGATGGAACCGCTGAAGCGGTTACTACGAAAAATATCATCATCGCAACGGGCGGATTCACCCGCTCGTTGCCCGGCATCGAAATCGACAAAAAGAAAGTGATCTCCAGCCGCGAGGCGTTGGTGTTGGAGGAGTTGCCGAAGTCACTGATTGTCATCGGCGGCGGACCCATTGGCGTGGAGTTCGCTTATTTCTACAATGCGTTTGGCGTCAAATGTACGATCGTCGAAATGCTGCCCCAAATTCTACCGTTCGAGGATTCCGAAATTGTGGATATTTTGCAGAAGTCATTCAAAAAAAGTGGCATCGAAATTCTCACCGAAACCAAAGTGGAGAGTGTCAAAACCTCGGCAAAAGGGGTGACCGTGAAAGTCGGCGACAAAAAGGGCAGCAGTCAGGACCTCGCTGGTGACATGGCGTTGATGGCGGTGGGATTCGACGGATTCACAACCGGACTGGGATTGGAAGAATTGGGTGTCAAAATCGAAAAGAGCTTCATCAAGGTGAATGAAAAATATCAGACGAGCGTCGAAGGCGTCTGGGCGATCGGCGATGTCATCGGGCCGCCGTTGCTGGCGCACGTGGCCTCAGCGGAGGGCATTTGTTGCGCGGAGAACATCGCGGGGAAATCTCCTGCGCCGGTGGATTACTCCAATTTCCCGAGCTGCACCTATTGCCAACCGCAAGTGGCGAGCATCGGCATGACCGAGCAGAAGGCGAAAGAGGCGGGACATGAGATCAAAGTTGGCAAGTTTCCATTTCGAGTGCTGGGAAAATCCATTGCGGTGGGCGAAACCGAGGGCATGGTGAAACTAATTTTCGATGCCAAATACGGCGAACTGCTGGGAGCGCACATCATCGGCAACGAGGCCACGGATATGATCGCCGAGTTGGGCATGGCGAAGACTCTGGAATCCACGCCGAAGGAAATCTTCCACACGATGCATGCTCATCCGACGCTGACAGAGGCGGTGATGGAAGCGGCTGCGGATGCGATGGGGGAAGCGATACATATTTAGCGGATGGACCAGTAATGGATTGCTGGAGTGATGGAGTGATGAAAAATTTGGTCCGTGTTAATCAGTGAAAATTCGTGGTTTTGTTTTTGGGGTTTGAAATGAATGTGGGCCGTATAATAAAAACTGTATTGCTCGACTACCAGACCGCATGGGACTGGCAGCGCGAGTTGCATCAACAGCGTGTCGCGGGTGAAATAGAAGACACGCTGATTCTGACCGAGCATCCGCATACCTACACCATCGGCAAGTCGGGCGGTGAAGAACATCTTGTTGCCGACGAGCGGTTGCTGAAACAGAACGGAATCACAGTTTATAGAATTGACCGCGGCGGCGATATCACCTATCACGGGCCGGGGCAAATTGTCGGCTACCCAATTTTGGATTTGCACAATTACTATCTCGATGTCCACCGCTTCCTGCGCGACCTCGAAGAAGTCATCATCCGAACGCTGGCGGAGTATGATATCCGCGCCGGTCGAGTCGGTGGCCTCACGGGGGTTTGGGTGGACGGCGCGAAAATCGCGGCGATCGGTGTGAAAGTCAGTCGCTGGGTGACGATGCACGGATTCGCCTTCAATGTTAACACCGATTTGAAGTATTTCGGTAACATTATTCCCTGTGGCATCAGCGACAAACCAGTAACATCTATGAAAAAGCTGTTGGGCAATTCGCTGGATTTTGAAGAAGTCCAGAATCGGATTGGGCGCCAGTTTGAAAATGTTTTTCAAATTACTTTGGTTGAATCAAATCATGATCTCGAGGAGTTCGAAATTGGTCAAGTTTCATTTAGCGCAAGTTAATATCGCTCGCATGATCACCCCACTCGACGATCCCATTATGGCAGGTTTCGGCGCGCGGCTCGATGAGATTAACGCGCTCGCCGATGCCAGTCCGGGATTTGTTTGGCGTCTGCAAACCTCCGACTTCGCGAGGCCAAAATCGAAAAGAGGTGCCGAGGATTTGTACCTTAATTGAAAGTTACGTTGGAGCTTTTAACATGACGGCTGAAATTCGGGACATTCTTAGTTCTTTCGAGAGATTGCCAGAGACCGACAAACGAGAAGTAGCGCTTGAGATTATTCGTCGTACACTCGATTTCAGTTTTCCTCCTTTATCGGATGAAGAGTTGGTCGCAAACGCGGAGGATGTTTTCTTAGAACTCGATCTAGGCGAATCTGGGGATGGCCATTCCAAAGCGGGGGTGAGGTCTGGCTGGTTGATCTTGGCTTAGCTGCAAAGGTACGGCCTTGTCTGGTCTTGAGCGTTCCATTCCAAGACGAAGATCGAGCATTGGTCACCGTTATACCTCATACTACCAGCCCGCGTAATTCTCGATTCGAAGTACCAGCCAAAGCTCGCTTTTTGCGAGCCGGTGTGTTTGATGGACAGAGCATAGTTACCATTCCAAGCGCGAAGTTAATAAGGAAATTGGGGATTCTCTCATCCGAGCAGGTCGCCGGAATTGAAAAAGCCGTGCGTTCCTGGCTTGGACTTTAGTCTGGAATTCTAATATAAAGAGAAAGACTGTGGCGCGTCTTCACGAATACAAAGGCAAAGAACTTCTGCGAAACGGGAAAATTCCCACACCCAACGGAGTGGTCTGCAAAAGTTCGGAAGAAGTCTTCAAGGCTGCGCAGAAGATCGGCAGGCCAGTGGTGATGAAAGCACAGGTTTGGACCACCGGCCGCGCGGGCATCGGTGGGATTCAATTCGCCAACACGCCGGCTGAGGCCAAGCGTCTCTCGAAAAAGCTCTTCGGATTGACGGTCAAAAATTTCGTAGTGGATCAGGTGCTGGTGGAAGAGAAGCTTGTCATCAAACAGGAATTTTACACCGGCATCATTATTGATGATCGCGAACGCCAGCCGGTGATCATTTTCAGCGCCATCGGCGGCACGGGCATCGAGGAGATTGCGGCGCAACATCCGGATAAAGTGGCGAAAGCCGGCATCGATATTGTTGAAGGCTTCAAAGAATTCCAGGCACGCAATCTCATTCGTAAGACTGGCA
>DASWHH010000375.1:0-7496 GCA_036398295.1 bacterium | reverse complement strand
TACGATCGATGGAATTCAGTGGCTCCGACTCTTTTCCCTGGGTCTTTTTCTGGCGGATTTCCTCACTTGCTGGTTTTGCAACCGTCTTTGGGGGATCCATCGGTTTTAGGTTATGAATGTTCATGGCTAATACTCCAACTAATCTTCTCGTTGATTAGAATAATAAATCTACTACCTGTTTTTGTTTTGATTTTGAAAATGATTTTAAGTTGCTAACGACCCGCTTCTGATTGAGCAATTCCGTCATGGATTCGTAAGTTTGGTTCATTCTCTTCTCAAGCAGTTCTGCGTTTTTCTTATCCAGATCCAGAATCAGTCGAATCGTAGCTTTTTCCTTTTCCAAATTTGAGCCATTTGAGACTTGCTCAATCAAATCAGTGAGCAAGCTCTCGCGTTCCTCCAACTTGTCAACGATCGACTCCGGGCTGCCATTCTGCAACAACCCGTTCAGCTCTTCCGAAGCGGTGAGCAGTTTCCGTAAGGTTTTGTTCACTTTGTCCATTCGATTTGACATGACTAATATCCGAAGGCCGATGCCAGGCTATTAAATGCCGCAGATTGCCGGGCTAATAACTGCGACGCCTCCTGCATCTTGGCAAATTGCAGCCGGAGCTGCTCTTCACGCTGAGCCATGCGCGCATCAAACCGCGTGAGCCGCTGCTCGACGCTTTTGAGCTGATCGCTGAGACCGTCGCGGCTGTGGTCCAGAATTCCGCCAACTTTGACAAAATCTTCCAGGAACGTCTGAACCTTATGGGCGATGCCGCTGCTGGATTTGAACAAATTGGCGATGTGCGCTGACCCGGCCTCCACCGCGTTATCGAACTTCTCCGAATCGGAGATGCTGAGCGTGCCATCGTCCTTGGCGGCGATGCCGATTTCAAACAAATACGACGGCATGCCCACCGCCAAACCGCTCACCTGTTCCGAAAACAGGCTGCGCATGCCCGTGCGCAAATAGGTGTACGTGGTGTCGCCGGCCAGGGCGCCGCGGGTCTTGGTCTCGGGATCCACCTTGGATTTGTTCCGCAAAAACGTCACAGCATCGTTGTATGATTTTAGAAACCCGTCGACCTCATTTCGCACCGATTCCGAGTCCAACGAAATTTTCAACGTCTCGTTGGTGGTGGTGAGGTTCTTTAAAGTCAGGCTCGTGCCGGTGATGATGTCGTCGATGTTGTTGCTGTCACGGTAAAAGGTCAACCCATCCACGGTCAGCTTGGAGTTGAGGGCGCTGTCCTCGGCGCTGGTGCCAATGGCGGTGATGTAACCGCCCGCCGTGCCGGCCGCCTGCACGTTGTTGCTGATTTCGAGATTCGCAAGCAGCGCGTTGGCGGAATCGCCGAAAGTCAAACGATAACCAAAACCGGATTGTCCGCTCTTGAATTGCAGACGGGTCTTGCCGGTGACTTCCGTGACCACTGATGCCGAGATGCGCTCATCGGCGTCGATGGTTTCGTCGGTGACTTTGGTGAACATAGCGTCGTTGACGGCGCTGGCGATCTCTTTGAGGATGGCGGAGTTGGTGGCTCCCGTCGGATTGATAGCAACCGCGATGCTGACGCGGTTGGCGCTGTCTTCGTCCGTGGGATGCGCCACTTCGATATTGATGCTCTGTGAGCCGTACGTGTCAAAAAACGTTCGCAGCTCCGTGCCGGCCGAGGCGTACTGCTGCGACACCCGGGTATCGGCGCTGGCCAGCCGCTGAATGCTCACGTCGTGGCTGCCGACGTACGCGGTGGCATCGGCGGAAGCGGTGAACACATCCGCATTGCTGGTGGAGGCCGCCTTCGAGCCAAAATAGTCGGTAAGGGGGTCGGTCAATTTTTTGGCCAGCGAATGCAGGGATGACAGTTTGGAATCCAGATCCGACAAAACCGTGTTGCGGGTTTTCAATGCCGTCTGGCGATCCTCCAACGAATAGCGCGGCCGCGACTCATATTGAATCATAGTTTGAATCAACCGCTCGAGACTGGAGTTGCCGCTGGCAAAAATGTCAATACCCATATAACCTCACTTCAAGTTATCCCGCAGGGTCGGGACGCTTTCCCTGGCGGTTACCAATTTTTCCCAAGACGAACGCAGTCCCTGAAAAATCGGTAGAACCTCGTTTAATTGATCGTTCTCCACCAGCCGTGTGGCAAACTGGTAGAGGTCGTAAAAAGAACTGGACATTTCCTTGTATTCAAAATTCAGCGCTGCAATCAGTTCTTTGAGCACTTTCATGACGTTTTCCTTATTGCGCTCTAAGCAGCTTTCAATGCCCATATCATAGAGCCGTAAGATCACCCGTTCCGGGCTAATCTCGGTTTGTTCTAAAACTCTCGTTTCTTCCGTCATAGAGTCCCCGTATCATCCTTGGTTCTTTATTTTGAAGGCGCTCTGCCAGGCGTCGCGCAGGCCTTGCAAAACCGTGCCGGCTTCCTCAAATTTGCCGCTTTGCACCCGGTCGAGGGCGTAACGATAAAGCTCAAAAAACCGCACGGACGCGTCTTTATAATCAAAATTTAGCGCCGAGATTAATTCCACCAGCACTTTGCTGGCTTTGCCGCGATCCTTGGTTCGGCAGCTCTTTAAACCCAGATCATACATCATCAGAATCAACTTCTCCGGACTGGCCAGCTGGATTTGTTGCGCCAGGTAGGAGTTCTTCACTGCTTTGTAGCCTGTCTGCGTCATAATGTATCCCTTCTCATGGCTTTTATCCTACTTCTATTATCGTCAGTCGGGAATCCGGCTTGCTACTTTTTTCAAAAAAAATTTAAAAAAAGAATGAGTCAACAGTTGAAGGGGCTCAGATTTTCCCTGGTGCCTGTCCGAAACGTAACACAACATGAATGTTATGTTACACTAATGAACAGCGACATTTCATGCCGCCGTAGCCAGGGCCAACTGCCACATCTGCCGGGCCTCGCTTTCTTTCCCCAGCTGATGATACACGTCGCCCATGAGTTGCAGGGTTGGCGAGTGGTTGGGTTTGAGGTCGAGCAGCCGTGACAGGACGGCCATGCCATCTGCCAGCTTGCCCGCTTTGACCAGACCCTTACCCTGCTCAAACAGCAAATCGATACGGTCGCGCTCGGCAAGCCGGCGGGAGCGTGGCGCCGGAACCGGTTGCGGATGCGCAATGGAGCGACCGTAGGTAAGCTTGTAAAATTCTCTTTCGATTTCCTTTGCTTCATCAGCCGCTGACTTAAGGCTGCTGCCCTCTGGTTTGAGCCGCTGCAAGAGAGTCGGATCTTGGGAAATCTCCCTGAAGATTCCCGCCAGGGCCTGAGCGTCGCCGGGCGGAAACAGAAAGCCATTCTTGCCATGCTTGACAATTTCCGGGATACCGGCAATCTTCGAAGCCGCTGCCGGCACCCCGGCCAGCAACGCCTCCCGCAACAGAAACGGGTAATTTTCACCGATGGACGGCATCACCAGGAGGTCGAGCTGCGAGAAAATCTGTGGCCGGTCCTTCGGTTCGAAGCCGCCGCGGTAGTCGACATTGTGCAGTCGGCCGACTTTCGAAACCACATAGCGATAAACGTCATCGTGGCGATGATTGCCGTAAATCAGAAATTTTAGCCTCGCATATTTGTCATCCTTCTGGAAGATCTCGACGGCGTTCAGAAAATCCAGTATGCCTTTTCGCACATGCAGATAGCCCAAAAATCCGACGGTAAGCTCACGCGCGGAGGTTTGTTGCCGGGGAAGGGCCTCGAAAGGCTGGATACCGGTTTGAATGACATGAAAATTTGAGTTGAAGAAGCCCGCGCCCAGCGAGTTTTCTTTGAGATATTTGGAAGCGGCTTGCACGAAATCCGGGATCCTGAAAATCTTTTGCAGATAGGCGCGTCGAAACGCCAATTGTTGGTAGCCCTCGGCAATTGTGTTCGGCTCGGTGTGATTGTTGGAAAACGTGCACTCGAAACATTTGTCGAGAGAATCGGGGCCACTGCAGGCACCACCGGCGCGGTTGATGAGGTGAACTTTAATACAGTAAAAAAACATGTCATCGATTTTCAGAAACACGGTCGTACCCAGCTCTTTGGCAATGGCAATCCAGTTCGCGGAGAGACCATAAATATGCTGAAAATGCACCACATCAAAATCATGCGCTGCCAAAAAATATCGAAACGGGTTATCGTAAGCGGGATTTAAGAACTCCGAGCGCGCGGTCCGGCCGGCATCGAATATATTGAACTCCACGACATTCACACCTTCGTAGAGCGCCGCGTCGAATGAATATGGCGGCCTGTCGTTGCGCAGCACCGGGTAAAGCACCGTGACGTCGTGACCCAGTTTCTGGAGCTCTTTCGCCAGATTGAGAGTATAAAGTTCGGTCCCGGAATAGGAATTAGGGGGAAAATCGTGCACGACTTCGAGAATTTTCAGTTTTTTCCCGGGTTTCCTTTTTGCTGGCTGCTGAGTCGGATGCGCCCGCTCCGCCACCACATCGGCCACATTGCGCGCCGCGGTTTCCGCTGGAATGTCGGTTATTTTCGCCAGGTGTTGATCACAAACCTGTGCAAACTTGCCCTCAAGCTTGCTGGTCAGTATCGGCAGAGCGCCTTCGGCCCAATCCATGCCGTCGGAAAAGTAGTGTTGCACGCCCCAATTGGCCAAGAGCGTGGGTTTTTGCCAGGCCTGTTCTTTGAGGACGGATTTATAAAAATCCGAAAGATAACTGATGACCGGCACTTTGCACAAAAACGCCTCCCAGGCCACGGAGGAGTTGCGGCTGGTAACCAATAAATCAGCTGCGGGAAGCCACCCGGCAATGGGTCCGTCGTCAATAGTGACTTTCAGGCCATATCGGCTGGCGGCTTTTGAATAGTACGACCCCGTGTTGGCGCCAATGTGCCGCGTCAGGGTTGGATGCAGTTTCACGACCACCTGGAACGATTTTCCGGACAGGCGTTCCTGCATTCGCTTAACCATCCCGAAAAAACGCTCGCAGGCGCGGTGTTCGGTGAGATTTCCGAACATGACTTCCTGAATCGAATTGGCTTCATACCAGGACGGGCAAAACACTATGTTGACTTTCCGTCGCTTGATCGGATTTTCCGAAGCGTTCACAATCGCCCGGCCATCCAGCGACGTACCCGTGACGTGCATGGCCGGGGCCGTATCCGGTGAATCATAGTAGGCTAGAAGGATTTGCTTTTGAAGCTCGCTGTCCACACAGACGTGATCCGCAACCGGCACCACGGTGCCATTTTTTGTTTTGAGGCTGGACGCCAGAAACCCCGCCAGGCTAAAGCCGTGATCGACATAGACACTGGGGATGCCCAGCGAGCGCGCGGTGGTCACCAGGGTGCGATGGGGCGCCAGGTGATCGTTCACCACCACGACGGCCGCCACCGGGTTCGCCAGATGAAATTGTTTCAATGATTCTTGAATATTGCGGCTGCGGACCCATTGCACCAACAAGGACTGGACGATGCGCCAGGTCTCATCGCTGCGGGAAGGAATATCGAAGGCAGTTTCGATCTGCGTCAAGGTTTCCCAGTAGACTTTGCCGGCGTTTTCAATTTCGTGCTGCTCAATGGAGTACTCTTGAATTGGAAAGGGTCGCCCCTCCGGCCAGTGCCCGACAGGAAAGAATAGCCGCAACTCGAAGCGGCGTTTGAGCTCGTTGAAAAGCGTTTCGTGACGGTGGCGGAAAAAACCCGCGGCGATAACAATAGGCTTATGATTCTTCATGGTCATTCTCTCGGGTAACAGGTGTTGCTTTGGGCAGCGCAGTTGATTGCCGGGTCTCGGCTTCGCTTAATCTGTTGGCAAAATAGGTATTCACCCCGAACAGAAAATCATGTCCCAGGTAACGAATCGCATCAAGATTGGCTAAGTGGATTTTTTCTTGTATGGCCTGGTCCAACGCTTCGGCTTTTTTCATGCATTGTTGATGGCTGATTTCGCTGACAGGATCGTACTCGTAGTGGTTGATCTTTTCGCATTGGCTGCATGCCGCATCCTGTTCTGTCAACAATGACCCTCTTCTGATCAGGGCGTTTTCGGAACGGCAGTGAGAGCACTCCCATATGATCTGAAATTCAACGGAACCCAGCGACAGCGGGTTAACAATGATGTTTTTGATTCGCATAATCTTTCTTTCGATTTTTATGTGTTAGTGAATCTGCTGTTTGCCGTTTCCAGTACGAGTGATCGGGGAAATGGCAATTCGAAAACTGCGGCTGCAATTTTCTGCTCGATTCGCATTTAAACAAGTATCGTCCATTTCTCGAGCGGAAAAAGCCAGCCGCAAAAAAAAGCTGTCCGCCAACTCGCGATAAGCAATCATGGCGATGAGCGCTGACTTGGTCTTGTCCACTTCAACGCGCACGCCGCAGCGGTCGTCACCGATTTCAATCAGACCGTCTGTGACTCCGAGTCCATGACTTGCGGAAACCAGAAAAGAAACCGGGCTGCCGTGCTCAAACTTCTTCCCGCCTACATGAAAGGTTTCAGGAAGGAAGCCACCGTTGCAGGTGCGATAATAAAGTGTGTCGCGATCGAAGGCAGTGGGATAGAACGTCAGCAGTCCCAAACGCAGCGAGCCGAGCGGCAGGTTTGGCCAACTTGGAACATACTCCAATTCGACCCGCGGCGAGTCATGATACAGTCGAAAGCATTTTTGCAGGGGCCCCAGCAGCGTTTGAATCTCGCCTTTGATTTCTACGCTATCGGAAAATTCGACCACTTCGGGCTGCACCGGATTCAAATCGGTTATCTTCGGGTGGCCGGGCATTTCGTAGATCAAATGAGCACTGTAAAAGTCCGCGCCTAACGAGATGTCATCGTAAAACCCATGCGGCAGCGTTCCTATCAACTTTTCGTTAGAGATATCTTTGAACCACAGGCCATCAATCGCCAGCCCCCGGCGCGGGTTTAGGGTGATTTTGGTAAGTTCGGTTTCAAGCGTTAGCAGGTCGGACTGTCGCTTAACAGCGCTGACAAGTTTGGGTTTGGACGGTTTAAAAAGTCCCACTGTCACTCCCGCATGTTTTAAGCGGGAGTCCATACGCTGCTGATTTTGTGGATGCCCGCCTAAAGCATGCGGGCATGACATAGAATGAATATCGACTTGTGGGGCGGCCAGCTCTGCGCTTGGCATTGACACAGTCAATACACTCCAAAATTTCTGAAATCGCTGCTGGTACTCGTGCCAGCGTTTGTCGGTGATATGTGTGCGAAAATCGCTGCTCCATAAGTAACACAACTCCCGCCAATCGGCGTCTGTCGTGTCTTGCGAATTTTTCAACGCTTGATAAATGCGCCAGCACTCGGTGTTGATGTTCAGATCGTCACGACCAGTGACGGCCCAACGGATCAGGTTGTATTTGCCCTGCTTCTTCACCGGCACCGGCTGCTCGGGCGATTCTAAATGCAATTTCTGACCAGCTCCCGGTGACGACAGAAAATCCAGCACCTGCCGCGGCGAGATGAACCGCAGCGAGTTATCCTGTTGCAGATCAGAAATCAACTCTGCGATTCGTTCCCATTCGCTG
>DASWHH010000374.1:0-6179 GCA_036398295.1 bacterium | reverse complement strand
CATCTAGTCAAGTATTTGTTGACGGACAGACCGATCACGAGTTGCCGATACGTATGACATCAGCAAAGATGCCAGCCGCCGTGACATCGGCACCGGCACCCGGACCCTTGATCACCAATGGCTGTTCGCGATAACGGCTCGTGGTCATGGCGATGATATTATCGCTGCCGCTCAGGTGATAGAATGGATGGGACTCAGAAACCGCCTGCAGCGCGACTCGCGCTTTCCCTTCCTCAATCGTGCCGATGTAACGCAACACCTTACCCGCTTTATGGGCCTCCTGTAATTTCTGTGCAAAGTAATCATCGTGCTGTTGCAGCGCGTCAAAAAAATCGGCCACCGATGAGGCCTTCCGGCACTCCTCGGGCAGCAGATTCTCAACGGAGATGTCGCTCAGCTCACAGGCCACGCCGGTTTCCCGTGCCAGGATGAGCAGCTTGCGCGCGACATCGATGCCATTCAAATCGTCGCGGGGATCGGGCTCGGTAAAACCCTTGGCTTTCGCTTCGTGAACAATTTCACTGAACCGGCGGCTGCCATCGAAGCTGTTGAAAATAAAGCTGATGGTACCGGAGATGACGGTCTCAATTTTCAATATCTGATCGCCACTAAGGGTCAGGTCGTTGAGTGTGCTGATGATGGGCAGACTGGCGCCAACGTTGGTGCCATAGAAAAAACGCACACCGCGGCGAATGGCCAGCTCTTTGAGTCGCCTGTATTGCTCATAGGTGCTGGAGTTGGCGCGCTTGTTCGGCGTGATAATTGAAATACCCAGGTTCAGAATCCGCTCATAATATTTGACAACTTCGTCGCTGGCGGTGCAATCCAGGAAAATGGCATGGGGAAAGTTGAACCCTTTCATGCGTTCTAC
Organism: bacterium; assembly: GCA_036398295.1. GTDB lineage: Bacteria > Zhuqueibacterota > Zhuqueibacteria > Oceanimicrobiales > Oceanimicrobiaceae > DASWHH01. The sequence continues at coordinate 5,308 of DASWHH010000374.1, read as the reverse complement.
AAAGCGACTCAAAGCCATCGTCTCCGACGAGCTCGCCAGATAGGGCGTCCAGTCATCGAATGCTATTCCTTTCGCATCGAAAGCCATGCGCTTGCTGTTAGCGATACCATTGAGCCTCAACTCCAACGCATATTCCCGCGCGAGAAAATCGAGCTGCCGGTTGATCTGCTCCAGCAGGCGACCGCCCACCAGCCCCGGTCCCACCAGGTACAGATGCAAGGCCTTCTTGTCGCGCATGAAAAACGTCTCATGAATGGAGTTGAGAGCAATCGCCTCTTCGCTTTTGTTGACGACAATGGAAATATTGAGCTCGGATGAGCCCTGCGCGATGGCAATGATGTTGGCGCCGTGTTTGCCCAGCGCTTGAAACGTTCGCGCCGCAATCCCGGGCGTGCCGCGCATGTGCTCTCCAACGACCGCGATAATCGACAGATCCTTTTCGATGATGACCGGCTCGATCTGATGCGCAAGAATTTCAAGATGAAATTCCGTTTCAATGGCTTTCCTGGCCAGCCTGGCCTTGTCGGGCATGATGGCGAAACAGATGGAATGCTCGGACGAGCCCTGGGTGATCAGGATAACGTTGATGGACGCCCTGGCGAGCGTGGCAAATAAGCGGGCGGAAATTCCGGTTACGCCTAACATGCCGCTGCCCTGCACGCGCAGTAATGCAATCTCCGCTAGCGAAGAAATGCCGCGGATCACAAACGGATTCGGGTCGGCCTGCCGACCGATGAGTGTGCCGGCAAACGGCGGGTTGAACGTGTTGCGAATTCGAATCGGAATGTTGTGTTCCAACGCCGGCTGCATCGACTTGGGATGGATGACCTTGGAGCCAAAATGCGACATCTCCATCGCTTCCTCGTAGCTCATGCTGGCAATGGAGAAGGCGTTTCGCACCAGACGCGGATCCGCGGTCATGACGCCATCGACATCGGTCCAGATTTCAACTTCACCGGCTGCGAGCGCGGCGGCGAAAATAGCAGCGGTGTAGTCGGAACCGCTTCGTCCCAACGTGGTGACTTCACCCGTGTCGGTCGAACCAATAAAACCGGTGATGATCTGCAGGTTGGCATGCCCGGCAAAGTAGCTCTGGATGTTGTGATTGGTGGCTTCAAAGTTGACGCGGGCATGGCCAAACTGGTCATCCGTTTTGACCAGCTCTGATGCACACAAATATTCGGCGGCAACGTTCTGCGTTTGCAGGCTGGCGCTGAGGATGTAGGCGGAGAGACGTTCACCGAAGCTCATGATCAAGTCGAGGGACCGCAGGGACAACTCCCGCAGCAGAAACACACCGCGCAGAATGTCGGCTAATTTATCCAGCTTCTGGTGAAGGCGCGCGATCACTTGGGAACCTTCCGGACCCAATTGCGCGGTCGCCTCGAGATGAATCCCCTTGAGTTCGGTGAGCAGATCAAGATAGGCCGGCGAACCCTGGGCAGCCAGTTCGCTGGCTTTGATCAGCTTGTTGGTGACGCCGCCAAATGCCGAAACCACCACCGCGATCTCACCCTGCTCCCTCGCCTCGCGGATGAGCTTCATGACCAGCTGTATTCGTTCTGGCGTGGCGACTGAGGTGCCGCCGAATTTTAGCACTTTCAATTTCTAATCCTACCAATAGCTAATCGTTGTCCTTTTCTATCTCCAGTCGTTGCACCCACTCGTTGTTACCGTAAAATGATTCTCTCGGCTCGCCCAACTCTTCGGGATTTATTATGAAAAATATCTTATCGATCCGGCATTCAATCAACGTCAGCGGCAGGGAATATTCTTGTATTTGGTAGGGCGAAAACGAGGCGGAAGTATCGAGTGTTACTTTCTCATATTTCAAATAGTTCTTCTTGTCAAAATCTTTTTGGGAAAAGGAATAACATAAGATCAACTGACCTTGCCACGAGGACTCACCGGCATTCTCAATTAGAAGATTGAATACATAGGAACAATGCAGTGGCCCCGAACGTCCATGAGGACCGCCTGCTGGCGTTCCCGGCGTCGGCCGCGTCGGCGCGCGGCTGACGCTCCGCTCGCGCTCAACGGAATAAATGACATCTCCTACCAATAAATCGGGCGCGCGATTGTCGTTGGAAACACTCAATCTCAAGCAGCCAGAAATAAGTGGGGCTATTGAAAGAAGAACCCAAACTCGAGGGTAAAGTTTCGCTGTGGCAGTTTTCATAACCCGCGTGTAAATCTTACACTCCAAACCATTTTCGAATTGACCATCTTGTGAACAAATTAGCCTTAACTTATTGATTTTGCAACAAAAAAGTTTTTTGGTAAGGAAATTGCTTGAGGAGAATCACCTGTCGATTGTAACGTAATTTAAGGAGTGAAGAGCTATGATCAACGACAACAACAGCGTAGTCAAATTGATTCTGTCGGCCTTGCTGTTCCCGACGTTTTTTCAGGAGGCATTTATCCGATTTGCCTGGGGCGCCGGCGATTCCCTGTGGTTGATGATTGGCAAGCGACTTTTTCTGTTGCTGCCGGTCTTGGGGATCATTTTCGGCTGCTGGCTGAGCGTTGCCTGTGTCCTGTCTCTGGTAATTCGCCCCAACCGGCGCGAATTTATCACGGATTTTTTTCTCACCTGGTGGGACCTCGGGAAAGCCATCGCTTCCTTTTGGGGCGGTATCTTGAAATTTGTATTTAATTTTTTCGTGACCCTGCTGGGCGCGGTGAAGGTTATCACACTTGGTCTGTGGTCGCTGATTCAGGAAATCCTCTTCATGCCCCTTCGTCTCGTCGGCAACTTGGGACGCAGTGTCGTTAGTTCTTCCGTTCCCTGGATTGCCATCGTGCTGACGCTTTTCTGGTGTTTCCTCGAAGCGGTGATTTTCACCTACGTCACCACGCCGCTGGTGGTCGATACCTTCTCGAACATAACCGGCGATAATCTTTCTGTAAACATGGTTCGTATTCCCCTGTTTGTTTTTCTGCTATTCGTTGTGCTGGGCAGCTACGCGGTTCTTTCTAATTTTGTCGACTCCTTCAAATTGAAGAAAATCCCAACGATCTTAGGCATCGGAGCAATTGAGATTGTGGTTCTATTTGTGGAAGTCGTCTTTCTGTACCGTGAGTTTGTCGACGCGCTGGTGCCATGGTTCGCACAATACTCCGCAAACTTCGAGCTCGGGGTGTTTTCTACCCTGGCGATTGCGACCTTCGTCTGGTTCGGGGTGAGAAGCATCTCCTGGTTTTTGTTCGCAGCAAGCGGCACCCCGACCATCATGGCTATCATTCAGGGGAAAGGGCTCGCAGCCGGCGAGGTCCGGGAAACGACACCGGTGCGGAGAAGCTCCGTGTCCACAGATTTTATGGACCGCATCAAGGAAAACGCCAGTTGGATAGAAAAAGCCGGAGATGATTTGCTGGCCGCGTTTGCTTTGCCGCCACTGCAGGTGCTCGCGGCGTCTATCAATTTTTGTACCTTGCTCGTTTCCGGTGAGCATCTGTTTGAACTGCCGCTCAAAGACATGAATGCCGTGGTGAAAACCCGGACGAACGGCCTTACGCCGGAAGCAAAAGGTGTCAAGGATAATGGGTCAAAAGAATATGCAAAAGAAAGAATTGGAGATTTCCAACATGTCTAAATCAAAAATTGCACCCCTCGTTCTGTTTTTGCTGGCGCTAGCAACCGCTGGCTGCAGTGTGCTGAAATCTGACACAGAACCGGCGCCACGATTAACCATGATTGTTGGCGTTGACATCAGCGGTTCGTTCATGAAAAGCGGATACTATGAAGATTCCCTCGATTTTCTGGCGACCTACCTCTACGGTCACCTGAACGGCCTGGGCGGTCTGGAAGTTCCGAACGTGCTCTTTGTGAGCTCCATCGGCGGAGCTTCCGCGGATGAGCCGAAGACTTTTTACCCGATTCAAAATTTTCAAAACAAGAGCGTTGAAGAGATTCGGGAAACCCTGGCCAAAATTTTTCCGCAATCGGTATCCAACCCGTTTACCGACTACAACGCATTTTTCGAACAATGCGCGTTGATGGTGCGCAACAAGAACCTCGTGCTGCGACCGTTGTCGATTGTCATGCTCAGCGACGGCAAGCCCGACATCAGAAAAGAAGGCCTGTCTGCACAGGCAGGCGAGACCGACTTTCGCAGCTTAGTGGTCAAACCGTTAGAACGGCTCTCCCGCAACATCACTATCCGCCTGCTTTACACCGACGCCGTAGTTGGAACGAACTGGCAGACCCTGGTACCACGCCAACGGGTTAAAGTATGGACGCAGGACGCAGAAGTCATGGTGTCATGGAAAGACCCGAAAATCCTCACGCCTGAGACCCCGATGGAGGAACAAACCGCGTTCATTGCCTGGGTCGAGGACAACGTCGATTTTGGCGTGCGCGCCAGACGAGTGGACTGAGCAGCCCTTTCTTCACTCCAGCCCCGGGGTCAGGCAGTGGGCTCCGGGGTTAGTTTTACCAGGATGTGTCCAGCCGCAGCTCCAATCCCTTGAAGTCGAGCACCTCCAGACAGAAACCATGATCGCATTTGGTGGACCGTCTTCTTTCACCGGCAAATAGCTGAAGGCTGATTCGCGGATTCGGAGTCCAGCCGACGCTGCCATTGAGAAAATATTTATCCGCGCTTTCGACCTGCGGATTCACCCCGGTCACATCGGGGTCCGTGCTGCGTTCAACGCTCAAGGCAACGGAAAACTTTCGCCAGTTTTGCAGCGACACACTGGTGTAGAAATTCGTCAGGGTGTAATTGAAAATTGCGAATTCCCGCTTGACATGCTGCCACTGCACATCCAGTCCGGCGACGGCACCGTCCCCAAACGTGTAGTCCGGTACAACGCCGGCGGTGATCCGGCGGGACTCCGCGAAAAATTCTTCTTTGCCGAGATCGAAAAAACCGCGAAGCGACCACGGAGCGCCGATTTTTTCCACTCCGAGGTAACGTTGTAGAAACAGATTGCCAAAATTATTGCGGGCGCGGCTGAAGTTCGCGGTGAAGCGGGTGAGCGGCTGCGGTGAATAGTACAGCTCGGCCTGAAAACCGGTTTCGCCAAATGCATCCAGCCGGTGGGTGAGGCGGTTCAGCAGGTACTCGCTGTTTTCCCGGATCAGGGGCGGCGGGTCATTGATACCAAAATCGAACGACTGGTAGTCTTTGTATTCCACACTTCCGCCCAGAGTCTGCCAGCTGAAATTTCCAGCAAAGTAAAGAGCGTGCGGGGTTTCAGCATTGAACTCTGCAAATTTGCCAAACCCTTTGCTGGTGGCATACTCCGAATAAAAATCCAGCGTCCATGCCCCGGCACCGACCAGTGCCAGCAGTTCATCTAA
>DASWHH010000373.1:0-3880 GCA_036398295.1 bacterium | reverse complement strand
CCCTCTTGAGGTTTTTCTTTGGCGGTATCCGGAATAATGATGCCGCCCTGCTTCTTCTCTTCCGGTTGAGTTGGCTTGACAATTACACGGTCAGCTAACGGCTTGATATTCATTTATTCACCTCCCAAATTATGAAAAATTCTGGAAACTGTTAGCACTCACCATTAAAGAGTGCCAAAAAACGGAGAGAATATAGGTAAAAAAGGACAATTTGTCAAGAAGAAATTTCTAAAAATCGAGAAAACTTTTATCGTGTAAGCGATTAACTATCAGTATCTTAAATTACAAACGACTTCCAGATTGACTTCACTCCGCCAGGACCTGTGCAATTGTTTCAACGAGAAGCTGATCCTGGTCGGGCCTAATTGTACGAATATCGAAAAGGAGTTTATCGTCACGAATGTAACCGATAATCGGCGTGGAGGAAAGTCGAAATTTTCTCGCCAATTCGGATGTTGAGGTTTTGTTTGATCTCAATACCAGCGCCCAACTCGGCAATTCTTCGAGCGGCAGCGCGCCGCTGCCAATTTGAACAGTAGTGCGTTCGACCCCGATGTGGCCTAGCTTCCTCGCCGTTGCCGATACCTGCTTTTGCAGCCTCCTTGCCCTTTTCTCCAAACGATTCGGCGACTCCAAAAGCATGCGCAGAACTTCGTTTGACGTTTTCAATGACGGCTCGTGAAAATAGAGACGGAGCGTTGGTTCCAATACCGCATACACCAGTTTGTCACAGCGCAGCGCCCGCATCAAAGGATTTTTCTTGATCATGTCAATATATTTGCTCTTCCCGACAATTAGGCCGGACTGTGGGCCGCCAAGAACTTTGTCGCCGCTGAAAGAAATGATGTCGACGCCGATTTCAACGCTCTCGCGAACCACCGGCTCGTAGGGCAAATTGTACTTCTTCAAATCCACGAGGACGCCGCCGCCCAGGTCCTGAAAGATCGGTACCTGGTGCTTCTTGCTGATCTCTACCAACTCCGACAAATTTACCTCTTTGGTGAAACCCTTTACGCGATAGTTTGAAGGATGGACCACGCAGACCAAGCCCGTCGCGGGTGTAATGGCCTTCTCAAAATCCTGCAAATGGGTTTTATTGGTGGTTCCCACCTCTACCATTTGGGCGCCGCTTCTCTGCATCACGTCGGGCATGCGAAACGAGCCGCCGATTTCAATCAATTGGCCGCGGGAGATGATGACTTCTTTCTCGAACGCCAAAGTGTTTAGCGTCAACAAAACGGCTGCCGCGTTATTGTTGACTACACATGCGGCGTCGGCACCGGTCAAACGACAAATTAACTCCTCCACCCGGGTGGCGCGATCGCCGCGCTCACCACTTTCCAGATCAATTTCCAGTGAACTATAACCTTCGGCGATATTTTGCAAATTCTCTCTGGCATCCCGGCACAGTGGCGCGCGACCCAGGCCGGTATGTAAGATGATACCAGTGGCGTTGATAACGCGCTGCAAGCCAGGCTGCATCAACTTCTCAATTTTCCCGATCACTTCCCTGACAATTTTTTGCTTATGCCTTTCGCGGCTTAAATTGTTCTTCTGATTGAGAAGAAATTGTTTGTGGCTTTCGATTTGCTCGCGCACCACAGAATGAACGAAGTCACGAGAATACTTTTTGAGGAGAGAACGAATTTGGGGATGACTGAAGATTTCGTTACTGGGAGGTATCGCGGAGAGGAGGCGCTGCTTTTGATTGCTCATTCAGGTTAACTTTCCGGGGCGTCGTTACCGGTTTGGCAACGCGCGATCGGTAGCGCCGAGGCAATACAGTAAGCCCAGTAAATTGGAGTGGGTCAAGCGGCCATCCGCCACTTTCTGTAAAAGCTCGCTGGCGTTAAATGCGATTCCCAGTCCGGCGTTCTTCAACATAATTTCATCGTTGGCGCCATCGCCGACGGCGACGATTTCGTCCCGCGTGATGCCCTCTTTTTCCGCCAGCTGTTTCACGATATTTCCTTTGGCTTCACGATCGATGACCGGACCTTTGATATTTCCGGTCAATACTCCATCAGTAATCTCAAGGTCATTAGCAAAGGTGTAATCTAAACCCAATTGCTGTCGCAGCCGATCAGCAAAAAATCTGAATCCACCGGAAATCAGCGCCAGCTTAAATCCCATTGCTTTCAAGGTTGAAATAAGCTCGTAGGTACCGGCGCTGAGTTTCATGCTGGACGCCACCTCTTCCAAAACCGCGATCGGCAAACCCTTCAGCAATTGCACGCGCTCCCGCAATGCTTCTTTAAATTCGATCTCCCCGGCCATCGCACGGTGAGTAATTTCCGATACCTTTTCACCAACGTTGGCCTGCCTGGCGAGTTCATCTATGATTTCGCCGTCGATCAAAGTGCCATCCATGTCAAATACCACGAGCCGGCGGCGCTGCCGGTAGGGCGTGTCGGGTTGAATGATGGTATCGAATCCCACTTCGTCGCAGGTGCGCTGGATGACTTCTTTTAAAATCGACAGGTCGCGGAGTTCGGAAGCGTCCACCATCATCTCCAGCGCCACCAGTTCGCCGCGCGCCAAATGGTGCATGCGCTCGATGTTCACGCGAAAATTTGCCAGGGTATTGGTGATGGCTTTCAAAATGCCAACCTTGTCGCGGCCGATAATCGTAAAGACCTGCAGGTTTTTGTGAACTGCTTTCAAAGCCGTAGTGGCTTCGACTAAGTCAATATTCACCTCAAAGTGCAAAGCTTTGGTGTTCTCTTTCAGCCGCAAATAGGCATCCTGCGGCGCATCATCGTCTGCCAGCGGCTCGGTGACCATGAAAATGATGAAAAGCCCATGCAAGGCATTCTGTTCAACGGCCACGATGTTGAGCCGCGAGTCGGTGACAGCGCGACAAATGTCGGCAATCAAGTACGGTTGGTTCTTTCCGAAGGCGGTCAGGACAATATACTTTTTGTCGGACATGCGGGTTCTGCTCACAAAGAATTGGCAAAAGAATAATTAAATTCTGAGGGAAAATCAAGGGAAATGTGTGGGGGAGTAGCTGGTTGTGGATTCGTGCCAAATTTTGCGTGGATGGGTTGTCCAAAAAGTCCCGTTTTGTTCATCCCCAGCGAAGTCGAGGGATGAGAAACAGTATGCTTCGACTGCGCTCAGCATGAAGGTTTTGTCGAACTTGGGGACTTTTTAGACAGCCCGATCACCACAAAATCCTATTTGAGCACCGTCATTCTTTCCACCAACCGCGTGGCAGCGCCTTCCCGCGACCGGGCTTCAAGCTGATAAAAATAGATGCCACTGGCGACCGGTTGACTGGCAAGATTGCGACCGTTCCAATGCGCCAGATAGGCTCCCGCTGCTTTCGAGCCGGACTCCAGTTCCGCTACCAGTCTCCCTTTGATGTCAAAGATTTTTAGACTGACCTGTGCCGCCACGGGCAGCTCATAGCGAATCGTGGTTTCGGGATTAAACGGATTCGGATAGTTTTGGCGCAATGCAAATTCGGCCGGAATAACCGCTGGTGCTTCCTCGACGCCGGTTGGACGCGATCCGATTGCAAACCAGGTGGGACGCTGCGCCTCGCCAACAAAAGACACGGAAGGCCCGGCCGCCTCAATGCGGTTGGCGGCAATCGGGATTTGTCGTATCGCCGGCGCCCCCGGAAGGTCTTCCTGCTCGAACACAATGCGGCTGTCATCCGGAGAATAACGCGGATACCCGAGCGAGGAACCGTTGTCAGCAATCATTGACTGGATCCCACTGAAGAGATCGACGGCCCAGATTTCATTCTTATCCTGATTGAGGTCGATCAGATCAAATACAAAGAAAGCATCGTTGGTTTGCGCAAACGAAGGGTTGCCAATATTGATGCCTTCCGGCTGCGGTTCGAAGATCGGAAAGATAATCTCGTTGT
>DASWHH010000372.1:0-5329 GCA_036398295.1 bacterium | reverse complement strand
GGCCAGTGATTTGTCTGCGGCTTCCTTCAGATTCCACCTCGCGATGGACACCCTTGCCGTCCGACTAACGATTCCTCCTGTCAGGCTCGTAAGAGACTTGCACTCTCAAGTGAACGCGCCCTGCCGGGCGCACAAAAAAATAAGGCGATAAGTTTAGCTTATCGCCTTTACATTAAAGTTGGAATAAGTAATCGAAATGCTTATTTAGCAGTCATGGGTTGCGCCATGAACATCGCATCATCAACACTGGTGTTGTGTTTCACTTCCTTCAGAGCGGCTTCCCAGACCAATTCACCGTTTGAATTAAATGATGCAACATGATGAGCCATGTTTACCCCATCCACAATTTTATAATCCTTGAATGTCATGGTCGTGGCTTCTTTCTGTCCCTCCATGTTCATCATTTCGCCCAGCTGTTTTTCAATGACGTGGGTGGTCTCATTGATATAATATTTTTGGGTGTTGCCGTGCTTATCCGTAGATTGCAAGACGATATACTTGGTGCCGTCCGCTAATTCGTTGGGCAGAAGCGCCAACGTCAGACCCTTTTGTTGATAATCCACAAAGCCATCTATCCAGGTGGCGCCCATCGTTTCGTACTCCTGACTTTGGGCTTCGGAGAAATCGCGCTGCTGGCCCATCATGGTCTCCCAGCCCTTCGTGCCATCGTAACACGAAGACATTTGGGTCGTGCCATCCGGTGCGTTGAAGTCCATGCGAATTTTGTTAGGCCGTTTGTAGGTGATCACCATTGGCATGGGCTGGCCGGCCATTTCGCCGCTCATTTCCTCGCCAGCTTGCTCGGCGCTCTGCTCCATCGCGCCGGTCTCCTGGCCCTCAGCCATTGGCTGCTCGGGCATGGGGGGCATGATGTGCATGGTGAAATCCCAGGTCGAAACCTGGTCGGTGATGGACTGCAGTTTCTCAGCACCACCCGAGGCCTGCGCAATCATATTAACGACGTCATCAACTGTGGCCTGCTTGCCACAAGAGAACACCAGGCCAATTGATAGACCCAGTAGAACAACTAAAACTGTTTTCATGGTACCCTCCCTATTAGGTTTGTTAGGTGCAGAATTAAAGCGGCTCATTATAATAAAAAGCGTCACCAATGTCAAGAGAAACTTTTGACTTAATTTTTTTAAATACCTGTTTTTAAAGCACCAGAAAAATCAAAGAATTTTTCCGGATCCATCACTATTTCATGGTGTATTTGTCAGTGGGCCGCCACGGAAGAGACCTGGCAGAAATGCGAAATCCAAGACTCGACCCCGAGGCGTCGGGCGAAACAAATATTCAAAAAAGCAAATCCAAAACATGAAACCCGGGGAATCTACTGACGGGATGCCCTCTACCCGAACATCTTCGGATCGGTGGCGTTAGCGAGAGCTTCTTCTCTTGAAATCCGCCCCTGCTCCAGGAAGGTCTTGAGGGCCTGATCCATGGTCTGCATGCCATAGGCGCCCCCGGTCTGAATAGCTGAAAAAATCTGGTGGGATTTTTCTTCGCGAATGAGGTTGCGCACCGCGGCGGTGGCTACCATCACTTCATGCGCCGCGACGCGACTGTTGCCGTCTTTAGTGGGTAACAGTCGTTGGGCCACAATTCCCTGAACAGCGTTGGCAAACATGGCGCGAATTTGTCCCTGCTGTTCCGCCGGAAACACGTCCACGATGCGGTTGACGGTTTCGGCAGCGCTCATGGTGTGGAGCGTGGCGAAAACGAGGTGGCCGGTTTCGGCGGCGGTGAGCGCCAGCGAGATGGTTTCAAGATCGCGCATTTCGCCCACGAGGATCACATCCGGGTCCTCGCGCAGAGCGCTACGCAGCGCGTTGGCAAAGGAATGGGTGTGCTGTCCCAGCTCCCGCTGATTAATCAAACAGCTCTTGCTGTGGTGCACGTATTCGATGGGATCTTCGATGGTCAGAATGTGCTCGCGCCGCTCCTTGTTAATGTGATCGAGCATGGCGGCCAGTGTGGTGGATTTTCCCGAGCCCGTAGGTCCAGTCACCAGAACAATTCCCTTTTTGTGATAGCAGAGCTGAATAATTCCCTTGGGAACCTTCAATTCCTCCAGTGTGCGTACGCGATCGGGGATAGTGCGAAACGCCGCACCCTCTCCACGCAGCTGAAAATACAAATTGGTACGAAAGCGCGCCAAATTGGGAACCGCATATGCGAAATCGAGCTCGAGATTATCTTCTAAAGTTTTACGCTGGCGCTCGGTAAGTATTTCATTGAAAAGGGAGCGCAGGGCGTCGCTGGTAATTTTCGCGCCGTCGATTCGCCTGAGAGTGCCATGGATTCGCAAAATCGGCGGCCCGCCGGCGCTGAGATGAATATCGGAGGCCTCCTTTTGGACGGCGTAGGCCAGGAGTTTGTCGAGGTCGTCTTTGCGCATAAATCCACAGGTATAGGGAAATAGGGTATAAGGAAATAAGTTACCCTGTAATGCCGAGCTTATTCCTTATGCCCTATTTCCTTACACCCTATTTCCTAATTTAATCAATTGCCTCATGGTCTTAACCCTACCTCATGGCGCTGTCATCAACCGCGGGGTGATAAAAATCAGCAGATCCGTCTGACGAACCGATTTCGTTTTGTGACGAAACAAATTACCAATGAGCGGCACGTCACCGAGCAGCCACACTTTATCCAATTTGTCGATCGCACTCTCTTTGATCAAACCGCCAATCACCACCGTATCGCCGCTTTTCAAATTGACAACGGTCTCCACTTCGCGCTTGGAGGTAATGGGCGCACTGTTTTCACCGGCCACCACTTGGCCGGTAATTTCTTCGATTATCGGGTTCACGAACAGCGTCAGGGTCTGATCCTCAGCCACATGTGGCGTGACCCGCAGAGAAATATTGACGTCGCGATATTGAAAGGTCACCACGTCGCCCTGTCCGCCCACACCGCGATTGATTTGCGGGATGGGAACATTGGTGCCGACGCTGATCGTCGCCTCCTGATTATCCATCGCCAGAATGCGTGGGTTGGAAACCAGTTTCGAATTCGTATGAGATTTCAGAAAATCGATGACCGCGCCGTACTCGCTAAAGCTGAGGGTACCGAAACTAACGCCACCGCCGCCCTCCAGCGGCGCTTGCGCCGAATATTGAAGTGACTTACCCGAGGGTAGAAGCACCTCGTTAAAAATGCTGGCATTGATGGTCTTTGACCAGTCGATGCCCAATTGATCTTCCTCCTGTGGCGCGATCTCGATGAGCTTGGCCTCGATCATGATTTGCGCTGTCGGCACATCCAACGCGGTCACCATTGCTTCCAGTTGCCGCATGTTTGCCGGCACGTCCGTCACCACCAAAATGCTGCTGCGATTTTTCCTCGCTACCGTTTGCCCCTGTCCCGGTTCCTGCGGAGGATGAAAATCCTGATTGAATACCTGGAGCTTGGCCTTTTCTGACAACATCTGCATGAGGGTGGTTTTCATGTTGTTGGCGTCGACGTATTTCAAGCGAAAGACCTTGGTCTCCAACTCCGGCAATTCAAACTTTTCACGCGGCTTGACCACGATGACCTCGCCTTGCACCACATAGTCGAAGCCGTTGGCCTTGACCACCATGTCGAGCGCATCTTTGATAGTGACATTGGTGAGGCTCACGGTTACCGGGCCGGTCACGTCGCGGCTGGCGACAATGTTCAGGTCGCTTTGCTTCGCCAGCAATCTCAGCACGTTGGCGATCTCCGCCGCCTTGACATCGAGCGAAATGAGTTCGCGGCTCTGCAAAACATTCGGCAGCCTTTGGGACTTCGATATGTCAACAGAACCGTTGTGGCTCGTGGTGGAGGGGACCACATCATCGAGATTGGCAAACCCATTCATTGCGGTGGCCGGGCCATTGGTGTCTCTTGCCGCCGCCAGCTCTTTCAACTCGATGAACAGCAGCCGATCCATCTTTTGAGTAATTTCGTACTCCATGGCGCGGGCCAGCGAAAACGTGACTTTGACAACTGCCGGTGACTTGCCTGCCTGCGCAGGCAGGCGCCACTGAACTGCTTCAACGTCCCGCACCACCCGGCGATTGATGCGGATTTTGTTTTCGGGTAAATCCAATTTCGAATCGCGCAAATAGAGAATTAGTTGCGGCGGCGAGTCTTGAAATTGACTGACGTAATTCACCCGGCCGCTGCACTCCACTAAAATGCGCTGCACATCGCCTAAATTGAACATCTCAATGGACTGCAATTTAGAGGTCTGCGATGCACCGTTCGAGAAAGCCAACAAAGAGATCGCCGTCGCGCCAAAAAACCGGCGAACTCGAGAAACCAGTTCTGGCATTAGAGCTTTCTTACTCAATCTAACATATGTTTTAATCATGGTCATCTCTCAAAATCAACGTCACGATTTTGCCTCGCTTTTTACACACTACCCGGTTTTTGTCTATATCCAAAATTTTCAAATCGCCGATTTGATCGCCCTCTTTCAAAATGTCGTCACCGATGAGAACATGGGCCTGGTTTCCTTTCCAAATTAGACCGCGCAGGACAAAATCACTGGAGTCGCTCTCGGTGGTGTCACCCTGGGCCAGGCGAAAGCTCTCAGCAAATGGATCCCGACTCCATGCGCTGAAATCGCTGCGCTGCGGGCCGCCACGTTTCCGAGGTGCGGTGGTGCTCTTCTCGTCTTTTGCAGGTTGCGGGGCCGGTTGCGCGGCTGCGGCAACTTGCTGCGGCGCGCTTTGAGCTTGCGGATCGGATTTTCCGCACAGGAATTGATTCACCAAATAAAAGATGAGGGTTGCACCGGCCACCCCCATCAGCATTTTCTCCTTTTTCTTCAACTCTGCCATACTGTCTCAGGTTTTGCTTGTGAAGGGTTCTGAATTAGATACAATACGATATCAACCGTTATCAAAATTTCGGGAAAAACGCTTTCCTCATAAACCAGCGAAAAATCACCAACGGAAAGAAAGAACGGCAGGGTTTCCAGCGATTCCACGAAGCGGCCAAAATCCTTGTAGTAGCCCTGCATTTGAAAATGAATAGTCACTTTCGAAATCTCCGGCGCCGACTCGTCATAAGGATGGCTCACCAGAGAATTGTATTCGGGAATGATCGTGCGGAACTTCACCCCCAAAACGACGCCCTTGCTTTTGATATCATCAATGAGTTTCGGGAGCTCCTCTTTGGCGGAAACCCGGGCGTTGGTTTTAGCAAGCTCGACTTTCAGTTTTTCAATCTGCGTTTGCAGCGCTGAAATCTGTACATCGGTCACTTGCAAACTCTGCACCTGGATCATGAGCTTCTCGGTCTCATCTTTCAGCACTTGTGATTTCGAGGCATCGGGGCGATAGAGCAGCAGGTA
>DASWHH010000371.1:0-5881 GCA_036398295.1 bacterium | reverse complement strand
TGGCAAAATAAAAGTTGGCAAGCTAAACGTTGACGATAACCAAAACACGGCGATGCAATTTGGCATTCGCAGCATTCCGACATTGCTAATATTCAAGAACGGCCAGGAAGCGGCGCGGCTCATCGGCGTGCGCCCGAAGCGAGAGCTGGTCGATACCCTCAATTATTATTTGACCGAGAGCGTCGCTGCGTAAGCTACAAGGTTGTTGCGTATTGACAAGCTTTAGGGGGTTGTCCTTTGACCGGGACAACCCCTGATAATTCCAATCCTCATGGTTGATGGGTTCTGTTCCGATGTTTTCCTGCCCTTTTCACTCCACCTTTTGCAGATTGGTCAATCGGCGTACCAGGTGCTCAGGCTCGCCACCGATGTCGCTTAACATTTGCATGGTAGTATAAGCAAACAAACTTCCTCGCCGATGAAAGCGAGTTCCATCTGTTTTTCGATAAGTCGGACTTGATTTTGGATTCTGGAATTAGTTTAATTGACTCTATTGAAAACCATTTAGAGCCGAGCCTTGTTACCCTCTAACTCCCCCACAACCCTTTTTATCTTTCTCATCACCTACTTTGGTGTGGCGGTCGGCGGCATCCCGGGCTTGAAGATCGATCGCACCGGAATTGCTCTACTGGGCGCCATTGTGATGGTCGTAACCGGCGGACTCACGACCGAGCAAGCAGTCTTCGCCATTGATGTACCGACGATTTTACTTCTGTATGCCTTGATGGTGGTTTCGGCGCAATTTCGTCTGGGGGGATTTTACACATACGTTGCCCTGAAGGTCGCTGCGTTCGTTAACCATCCCACCAAATTTCTCGGACTGGTGATGCTGGTGAGCGCGGTGCTTTCCGCAGTGCTGGCAAATGACATCGTTTGTTTAGCGTTTACACCGGTGCTGACAGTCGCGCTGATTCGGGCGAAGCGCAACCCGGTGCCGTTCCTCATCGGGTTGGCGGTGGCCAGCAACATTGGCTCGGCGGCCACCATCATTGGCAATCCTCAGAACATGTTAATCGGGCAATTGGGAAAATTGGATTTCGCAGAGTTTTTTGTGTGGTGCGCAGTGCCGTCCCTGCTGGCACTGGTCAGCTCGTTTTTTGTAATCAGGATATTGAGCGGAAAGGAAATGTCAGAAAGCTATACCGTGACCAGTTCCGATGCGGCATCGTGGCCGCCGTTCAACCGGCACCAGAGTACCAAAGCCATCGCATTAATCCTGATCTTGATCACCCTGTTCTTTACCGCGATTCCGCGAGAATTGTCGGCCATCGCGATCGCGGGAGTGCTGCTGTGCAGCCGTAGCATGCACACCCGCGCGATTTTAGGACTGGTGGACTGGCACCTGATCACGCTTTTCTGCGGACTCTTTGTGGTCATCAAAGGGCTGGAGTTGACCAACCTGCCGGCCAGCAGTATCAGCTGGCTCAATGCGCTCGGCATCGACCTCGGCAACCTCTATTTACTCACCGCCGTGTCGACGTTGTTGAGCAACTTAGTCAGCAATGTGCCCGCAGCGATGTTGCTCATCAAATTTCTTGATCCCACCAATCCGGTACAATGGTACGTATTGGCGTTATCGAGTACCTTCGCCGGCAACCTCATCACCATCGGCAGCATCGCCAACCTGATCACGTTTGAGGGCGCGAAAGAATATGGCGTGAACATCAGCTTCAAGCAGCACGCGCGTTTGGGTGTGCCCATCACGCTGGCCTCGTTGGCGGTAACGCTGCTGTGGATCTGGATGATGGCGGGTACCTGGTAGCAGGTGCAAGTTATACCGCCTTTACATTTTTGGCAAGTCCAAAAACTCATTCCACTTGGTCGCGAATCTGGCGAGCAGCCCCCGTTTGTCTTCCTCAAGTTCCTCTGCAAAAAACTGGTATGAATCGCGGCTAAAAAATTCTACATTGTCGTGCTCCTGCAAAAAGGCTTCCAGGGACTGGAGTCCCACCTCTTCGTCGTGCCATTTACCGAGCGCCTGATGCATCTCGCGCAATTTGGCGTTGAGCAAATCGAGAGCGCCTTTTTGGAAACACATCTGTAGTACTTCCAGGGTGTAACGCGCCGCCTTCAGGCAAATCCGCACCTGATGAAAGTCTACCTGATTTCCCTCCGGGGGATTTTTTAGATCTGACAATTTTTGCAGCAAGTTGTGCAACTGGTTTTGGGTTTTAAGTTGCGCAAATTCAGCCGGGAGATATTGCATAAAAACTCGAATAGTGTCAGCGGTGGTTTCAAAAATAGTGAAGTCAAATTTTCGGCACGACGCCGCAAACCCCGGCCGCAGCGCCATCTCCTTTTGCTTTAAAAAATTGTAATACTCGCTGAGATCGAGCGCGAGTTTTTTTGAGCATGCTCTGACCAGTTCCTGCTGAACGTGCACATCGCGAATGGGGCCCGCAGCCCTGAACAGGATACGAATCTTCTTGTATCCTTTCCTGGCTTGAAAGTTGGGATTGATGAACTCGATTAAATCAAAAAAGGCGCGCAGGCGTTTAATCTCCACCCGCAGCTCGTGGATGCCCTCCACATCGAAGTAGGTGGCGGCGAGATCGAATTGGCGACGAATCTTTTGATGCAGGGAATTGTGGTGCTCATAAAAGCAATCAGGAAACATTCAGAAAAGCCTTCGTGTCTTTTAGAAAATCATAGAGCTTGAATTGCGATCGCATCTTAGATCTAGGTGGGCGAGTGCTAAATCCGTTGCTGAGTCCACGATCCAAGCTTCGGGCCTTGACATTGTCCTGCCACTGGATGTCCAGAAATGTTTGCAGCTCCGCCTGTATTGATTTGTCGTAAATTGGGCAGGTCACTTCAACCCGGCCATCGAAGTTGCGAGTCATCCAGTCGCCGGAGGAGATGAAATATTTGGGTTCGCCGGCATTGCTAAAACTGTAGATGCGAGTATGTTCGAGAAACTTGTCTACAATGCTGATGGCTTCGATGTTGGCGCTCAAGCCCGGCATGCCGGTCACCAGCGAAAACATGCCCCGTACAATGAGTTTGATTTTCACGCCGGCCGCGCTGGCCTTGTACAATTCCTGTATGATAAAGGGGTCGGCGAGATTGTTCATTTTGAGGAAAATAGACGCCTCTTTGCCCGCCTGGGCATTTTTTATTTCGTTGCGAATCATGCGAACAAATTTTTGGCGCATATTGTACGGGGATACGATGAGATGTTTGAAGGAGGAAACCTTGTAATTATTTGCAAAGAATTCGAAAATTCGATGCACTTCCTTTGTCAAGCGTTTGTCGGCTGTAAACAAAAAATGGTCGCCGTATAATTTTGCCGTCACCTCGTTGAGATTACCGGTGCCGATGCAGGCGTAGTGCACCGCCTTGTTTTTTTCGCGCCGCGTGATCAGACACAATTTCGAGTGCACTTTAAGCCCCGGGACCCCGTATATCACTCGTACTCCTTCTTCTTGCATGTTGTTGGCAATGTAGATGTTGGTCTCTTCGTCGAATCTGGCCTGCAGTTCCACCACCACCGTCACCGACTTGCCGTTCTTCACCGCGTTGATGAGGGCGTTCACCACGCTGGAGTTTTTGGCGACACGATAAAGGGTGATTTTGATGGCCGCCACTTTGGGGTCGATAGATGCCTCGCGCAGCAAATCAATGAAATGATCGAAGGAGTGATACGGGAAATGCAGCAGGATGTCCCGATCGCGGATTGTTGTGAACAAGCTCTTACGCGGATCGATGTTTTCGTGGGGCAAAAAAATTTGCGGTTCATAGCGCAGGCGTTTGGGGCCGACTTCCGGAAAATTCATGAAGTCTTTAAAGTTGTGGTATTTTGATCCGGGGATAACCGTATCATCCTTGTTGATGCCAAGCTGCCTGGTTAAGAATGCCAAAAATTCCTGCGGCATCTGCGCGTCATAAACCAGGCGCACGGGATTGCCGGCCTTGCGCTGCTTGACGCTTTTTGAAACTTTGCGAATGTAGCTCTCGGATAAATCCTCGCTCAGATCGAGTTCGGCGTCACGGGTCAATTTAAGGGTGTACGCGCCGCCGATGTAAAAATTGAAGACCGAGAAGATGTCTTCGAGACCGTAGCGAATCACGTCATCCAACAAAATGATATATCGCTTGTTACCGATATCCGGCAGGATGCGAAATCGCGGCAGCACATCGCTGGGAATTTCAATCAAAGCATACTTAGCTTTTTGTGGATCATTCTTCCTGGCCAGCACCACCGCCAGGTAAATGGACTTGTCTTTTAACACCGGAAACTTCACGTTCGGCTCCAGCATGATGGGGATCAGTTTGGGGCGGACTTCACGGTGAAAATAGTTTTTTACAAACTCGCCCTGCTCGGCGCTGAGCTGCAGTTCATCGATGATAAAGATGTTTTCTTTGCCCAATTCGGCCAAAATCTGCTGATAAAATTGTTCGAATTTTGCCTGCTGTTCGAGCACAATATCCTGGATGCGCGCCAAAATTTTTTGCGGATCTTGTCCAAGAATTTTTTTGGCGGGCCTGCCTAATCTTGCGATACGCTTGAGGGTCGCTACCCGCACGCGAAAGAACTCATCGAGATTGGAAGAGAAAATTCCCAAAAACCGCAAGCGCTCGATCAGGGGCACCGCCGGGTCGGAGGCCTCTTGCAACACCCGTGCGTTAAACGACATCCAGCTTAATTCTTTATTGCGTAGTTTGACTTTCATGTTCGGCTACCGCTGACTTTATACGCCTTCAATTCCTTAATAAATCGTCGAGCCAGCTTAGCGCTGTATGCCTGCACCGAGGTTGAGAGCTTTTTTGCAGTTTCGGCGTCTATGGCCTGCAAGATCGACTGAGTTTGATGGCCAATCGTCTGCGCCAGTTCCTCCACTAGACCCTTGGCTACCGCGGGCTTTGTGGATCTGTGGAGTGGAAACGAAAAAAACTTTAGCGCGCCCTTTCCTTTTGCCACGTTTTTCCAGTATTGCTTTTGAAACTGGATGGCCACTACTCCACTGGTGGGGATCACTCCGGCAAAGTCGCTGGCAAAATAATGCGCCAGCGCTGCCAGCGCCGGATTGTGCCCAAACAGCATTACCGAGTGATAATTTTCGTCGAACTCCCGGATCACTCGCAGCAAGGCCCGTACGCCGCTGGCAGCATAGATCTCATCTTTAAGTTTGATTTTCTGCACGGGGTAAGCCATGGCATCTGCGAAAATGTGTGCAGTGAGCAAGGCGCGATTAGCTGGGCTGGAAACCATCAAATCGACCGCGACCCCCTCATTTTTTAGTTTTGATGCCAGATTGCGGGCATCGCTTTCGCCCCTGGGAATGAGAGAGCGTTCGAAATCCACGAGCCCGAGATTCCGGCTCACGGCTTTGGCGTGGCGTATCAGGTATAAGGTTTTCATGACTCAGCCCTTTTTTCTTCCACGAGATTCTTCGACGGTTTTTAGCATAATCCAGACTTGATGGTATCGTACCAGCCGATCAATATCCTTCTCGGAGAGGGTTTTCAGCCGCCGCAGGTCCATATTATCTTCCAGGTCAGCGAGCTTAACTCTCCTGGCGATGGGATTAGGCTTCAGGCGTTCGATATAATCCATGTAATCCTCATCCTGGCGGCGTGTCAGGTCGTCCACCGTCTTTAATACTACCGTCGAAAAACCCTCATTGCTGAGCGCTTCGAGCGTCCAGTCACTATCTTCGATCACATCGTGCAAAACAGCCGCCACCTTTTCATCCTCCGTGTGCATCTGGCTCAACACCCGCAGCGGATGCAGGATGTAGGGTGAGCCGTAGCGATCGAGTTGCCCTTCGTGCGCCTGAACGGCGATGTGAATAGCGTGTGCGAGCGTTGACATAATGGGATCGGGGCTATCGGGGATTGTAGATTAATCGTGGAACCAGCCGAGGCCGCTAGATTATTT
>DASWHH010000370.1:0-4706 GCA_036398295.1 bacterium | reverse complement strand
GTGGGGTTGTCCTCGTCGATTCCCCGAATCGCATGAAAAGAAAGAATGATCCCAGCGCTAAGACAACGACGCTGAGCAAATAGCCCGTGCGACTTTTAGTTTTCTCAATTGGCATGTCACAATAAAACGTAAGAAGCTTCTTCAGGTTCCAAAAGGGATGAGTCCGACGGTGTTCTGGTGGTCCAGCTGACACAAGTGTACTCCGGTAGGGGGTGACCTCGCCACTACCGGAGTATCAGGCACGCCGCCTCAAAGAAAGCCTACCGTTTTCCCTGAATAAATTCCTCAGCCTCTTTCACATCGTCGTAGCTGCCGATGATGAGCGGCGTCTTCTGGTGCAATTGCTCCGGTTGGATATCGAGTATTCGGCGGCGACCGTCGCTGGCCGTTCCACCCGCTTGTTCAACGATAAACGCCAGGGGAAAGGCTTCATAGGTCAAACGCAGTTTGCCCTGCGGATTTTTCTTGTCGCCGGGATAAAGGAAGATGCCACCGTAAAGCAGATTACGATGAAAGTCGGCCACCATCGACCCGATGTAGCGCGCCGAGTACGGGCGGTCGGTGGCTTTGTCGGTCTGCTTGAGATAGTTGATGTATTTTTTTGTTCCTTCGTCCCAACGATCATAATTGCCTTCGTTGACGCTGTAAATCGCGCCGCGTTTTGGAATTTTGATATCGTCATGTGACAGCAAGAACTCGCCAACGCTCGGATCGTAGGTGAAGCCGTGCACACCACTGCCGGTGCTGAACACCAGCATAGTCGAGGAGCCATAAATCACGTAGCCAGCGGCAATCTGTTCGGTGCCTTTTTGCAGGCAATCCTCAAGCGTACCGCGCTCGCCGGCAGATATTTTTCGAAAGATAGAAAAGATGGTGCCGATGCTGACGTTAGCGTCGATGTTGGAGGAGCCATCCAGAGGGTCGTACAACAGCACATACTTGCCGACGGGGAATTTGTCCGGAATCGGGATGATATCTTCGCGTTCTTCGGAGGCCATCACACACAAGCGGCGGGTGTGATCGAGCGCTCGAAAAATGATGGAATCGGCGTATTCGTCGAGTTTGCGCACTTGCTCGCCATGCACATTAGTCACGCCGGTGAATCCCAAGACGTCCACGAGTCCGGCTTTGTTGACTTCACGGGAAATGATCTTGGCTGCAAACGCGATGTCGTTCAAAAGGGCGGAAAATTCGCCGGTGGCATGGGGGAACTGCCGCTGGGTCTCACTGATATGACGCTCAATGGTGACCAGTTTTCTCATAAAGATAGCTCCTCTGGTTGAGTGGTGTACGTTGGACAAATCTGAGTCGCGGGTATTGCAGTTATACAATCTCGCCAAGCGGGATGCAGAAACGACGTAGAGTTCTGGTAATCTAACCGCTGAAAAGCAAAATGTCAAGCAGATTGTTGGTAGTCCCTCCCCCTAAATGGGGGGGTCGCCATTTGGCATAAATTTAGGGGCGGGCGCCACCTGCCCATCAAACGATGCTCTTCAAAACACGGGTGTCGATGTTGCGGCCGGTGAGGATGAGCACAGTTTTGCCGGATGCGGTGATTTTGCTTTCGAGGAAGGCCGCCAAACCCACCGCCGCGGAGCCTTCAATCAAAATACGTTCCGTCTCCAGAATCAACTTCATCGCTTCGTTGATGGCGGGCTCAGAAACCAGCAGCACGTCATCGACCCACTGCTGCACCAGGCCCAGATTATACTCGGTGACGAAGCGACCGGAGAGGCCGTCGGCGATGGTGTCGTGGATGGGAGTTTCAAGCGGTCTACCAGCGCGGAGCGAAGCGTGCATAGCGGGTGAGGCTTCCGATTGCACGCCAATAATCTTGATTTTCGGGTTAATGGACTTGGCGGCGATAGCCACACCGGAAATCAGTCCCCCACCGCCGATGGGAACGACAATCGTTCCTGCATTCGGTAGGGCTTCGAAAATTTCCAGGGCGATCGTCCCCTGCCCGGCGACAATCGCGGGGTCACTAAAGCCGTGAACGAATGTCAGTCCTTTTTTTTTCTGGATTTCCCAGGCAATCGCCTCGGCCTCGTCATAGTCTTTCCCCTGTTGAATCAGTTCCAGGTTGAAAGACTGCAGGGCTTTTACTTTCGCCGGCGAGGCTTTCAGCGGCACGACGATTTTCCCGGCGATTCCCAATAATTGGCAGGCGTATGCCACACCCAGTCCGTGGTTGCCAGCGGAGGCGGTGATCACCCCATGTCTTTTGTCTTCTTCCGACAGGGTCAGCAGCATGTTCAACGCGCCGCGGACTTTGAATGAGCCGGTCTTCTGCCAGTTTTCGTGTTTTAGAAAGATTTCGTGATTAAATCTCTGCGAAAGTGCAGGTGAAAACTCCGTGGGTGTGTGACGAACATGCGGGGCAATGCGGGCGCGGGCTGCGGAAATGTATTCGAGGGTAATGGAACTCGCAGAAATCAATTTATGCTTCGAAGTTAATTTCTATCCAAATTAATCCAAACCTCCACGCGGCCGGGGGACGTATTTTCGCTCATTTTTGCATCCGAGAGGTCTTGAATTTCAACATGCCAATATACTCCCTCGTCTTGAAAAAATCCGTCAGCGATTTTGTGCACACGCTCCGCCAGGTCCCGGTCTTGATCGTGGAAATAACGAATGCTGTTGCCATAATCCGCGTCAACCTGCTCGATCCCCGGCGCAACCACTCCTTCATTGTTCAAGTCATTCTGCAATCGGGCAATTTGATCGCGGTAAGCACTGTTTTTGAACTGAATATAAACCACGTTTGGCAACACCCGCGCAACAAATTTTGATGAAGAAATTTTGGCGGGACTGGATTGCACTGGAGGTTCTTTGTTCGGGACAGCCGCTGAACGCAGGGTGGATTGCTCGCGTTGAGCGATGTTCCGCGCCGAATCTTCAATCTCTTTAGCGCGTCGGGGTGCTCGTGATCGAATGATGTCAAAAGCAACCTTGCCGGTCAGATCATCATAATCTTTGGTATTTGCCAGAATGCGCTCGCAAATCTGCAAAACCAAGTTTGGATTCTGTTCTCCCACAGAATGATTGAGCGCAATCAGGGCGATGTCTTGTTTTATCGTCGTGTCAGGTACGGCAAGATCGGAGATGAGGCTTTGCACCAACTGGCCGCTCTGCATGGATTGCGCAATTCGACTGGAGCCCCGTTCTAACACCACGGCAATTACCACCAGTACGATTCCCGAAACCATCTTGCCCAAAACATCCAGTTTGTCCCAAAGATCTTTTGGTGGTTTACCCGAATTGGTCATACTTCTTGAGCAAATTTAAACGGCCCGTAGCGCTTCACGATGTTCATAATGCGACCCGGGCCGGCAATTGTCCAAAAATACTTATTGCATGTTGTTAGCGGCAGTCTCAGGCGCTGCGACCAATCCGAGTTGATGCATCAAGCCGTGGGTGTCCCAGCTGACCCACTCTTCCGCCAGCTTGCCATTGGCAAAACGGCTGATGGTAATGCCTTTCACCGAAATTGGCTTGCCGAGTTGTTGTTGTGTACCGGTGACGGTCCAGCTGGCTGCCAGCAGATCTCCATCCGCAAAGCGCGTATCGACGGCGACATGAAAGTCTGGGAAATCGGTTCGCACTTGTGTCACGTACTGTTTGAACGCCTCGGCGCCTTCGATGAGCGGCGTCTGGTAACTGGCCGGATTGTGGCGAGTAAACCCGGGATCGACCAGTTCATCGACGACCGCGACATTGCCCTTGTTCCAGATTTCGTCGACGAAGCGTTCGGATGCCGCCAGGTTCGGGTTGACGGCCTGAGTGGCGGGTTGCGTGCATGCGCCCAGCCCTAACACCGCAACGACCAAAACTACCAATAGATTCTTCATTCGTACTCCTCCACCGATTTTGGGTGAGTGGTAAGCAGCGCTTAGATGAGATGAGTAAATTGTAAGAGAAGATAAGACATTCAGTCGGATAAAGCAACCATCGAGAAGCGACTTTCATCTATGCGAATAACTCTGGGGCTGTGCAAAAAGTCACAAAAATAGATTACCTTCATGCCGAGCGAAGTCGAGGCATGTTGATTTCACTGAACTTCTTTCACCCTTCGACTGCGCTCAGGGCGCAGGAAACGGACTTCTTGGACAGCCCCGGAGTTGGATGAACTTTTACGACGCCCGCAGCGCCTCGACCACCTGCATGCGCGCGGCGCGTAAGGCCGGCGCAAATCCACCGACGATGCCCATCACAACCGCAAAGGTCAACGATCCTATTACTATGCTCGGCGAGATGTTGAATCCGAAAACTACTTCGGAAAAGGACGACCAATTGGTAGTAGAGATTTTGATGAATTGCAGGGTGGAGGCAAACACCAAACCTAACAAACCTCCGAGCAGCGATAGCAGCATGCATTCAAGGAGAAACGATGCCAGCACGTCACGCCGCTTGAATCCGAGCGCTCGCAGCGTGCCGATTTCGGTAGCGCGATTAGCCACCGCCGAGTACATGGTGATGACCGCGCCGGTCATAGCGCCAAAGCTGAAGATGATGGTAATCGTCAGGCCCAACATTTTAATGAATAGCCCTAAATACTGTGATTGCTCTTCATAAAACGCAATCTCACGTTTAACATCGAGAGTGAATTGCGGGTCGCTTTCGATGCGGACTTTCATGGCGTCGAATTGTGCGGGGTCGGTCATGCGCATGGTGACGGAAGAGAATACCGGGCGGCGAAAGGCATC
>DASWHH010000369.1:0-7435 GCA_036398295.1 bacterium | reverse complement strand
CCCGAGTGGTTTAGTTAGCTCAACCCCTTACAACGAAAACCACTTACTCACCTTCACTAAAAATACATTCGTTCCAGTGGTTTCAAACAAATCTCCCAAATCATTTCCATAGGAAAAATTCCCGCCTCTGAAAGAGTCGTTTGTGCGCTCTGAGTCCACACTAAAAAGAGTGTTGAACCGGGCTGGTATTCCCAGCGCACCACAAGATTCGAACGGAATTGGCGGAATTGAAATCCGGGTACTCAACGGAGTAATCGGTGGCAGACAGACTAAAAAAGTTCTTGATTTAGCGAAGGTTGTTGAGTATTTTAAATCCAGATAAAAGATAAGATGACAGTTCATGAACGAATCCCTTGAAAAACTGAAATCGCAACTGGGAAAGCTACCCGCCACGGAAAAAGCCGACCTTGCCTATTTTCCCTTGACGAAGAAGACAACGGCACTTCTGAGAGCCGCATGAGATGAGGAGTTATTGCGGCGGGCAAATGAGATCAAAGTTGGCGAAGTTGTCGGCAAACCAGCCGATCAAGTGTTTTGCGATTTGCGGAAAAAGCCGAAATGAGTGTGACCTTTGAGTGGGATCCTCGTAAAGCCAGAGACAATATCAAAAACCACGGAGTGTCTTTTGAAGAAGCCACCACAGTATTTAGCGACCCGCTCTCGTCCACCATTCCCGACCCGTTGCATTCTGAACATGAAGAACGCTTAGTCATTATTGGCGAGTCCTATAAACGGCGACTCTTAGTTGTTGTTCACATCGACCAAGGCGAGAAGATTCGACTCATCAGTTCGAGAGTTGCCACTTCACACGAAAGAAAAAAATATGAAGAACGATAAAAAAACCCACCGCGATCCCGATATGCTGGATGAATATGATTTCAGTAAAGGCATTCGTGGCAAATATGTCAAGCGCCTTGCCGAAGGCAGCAACGTTGTGGTGCTGTCACCTGACGTGGCAAAAGTTTTCCCCGACTCCGATTCCGTAAACGAAGCCCTCCGCGCTTTGGCAAAGATTGTGAAAAAGAGAGCCAAAAACTTAGCGGTTTGAGTAAAAGTCGCTAAGGCAACAGCATGGAGCCGGGCTGGTACTCCCAGCGCACCACAAAATCCGAACGGAACTAACATAGCCGCATCCCGACGCATCGGGACGCGGCTACAAACCACTCCTCACAGCGAAAACCACTTACTCACCTTCACCAAAAACACATTCGTGCCCGTGGTGTCGAACAAATCTTCCAGGTCATTGCCGTAAGAAAAATTCCCGCCACGGAATGAGTCGTTTGTGCGTTCTTGCGTCCACACTAAGAACAATGTCGAGCCGGGCTGGTACTCCCAGCGTACCACAAAATTGGAACGGAACTGGCGGAAGTTGAAATCCGGCTGGCCCCGGGAGTAGTCGGTTGTGCCGTTCAAACCCTCGTCAAAATTGAACACGCCTGCACCCGCGTCAAACTGCACTTCATTACCCGCAAAGGTATGGAAGCGATCGGCGTAACGCTCGGCTCGCGGTTGCGTGATGCGTTTGAAGTTCAAATATTTGCCGGCCGAGATGAACGGCTGCCCATAATATTGAATCGATAAATCTGGCGTGATGCAAAGGTCGAGACGAATGACGATGCCGAGAGTCTTCTGATCGAGGCGGCCAAAGAGAAAAGGCGCTTCAAGGTTGCCAAATACGCTGTCGACACCGACATACTGCAAATCGTCCTTGTTGATCGAATAAAACGGATTGACCCGCAGCAGGATGGAATCGCGCGGACGGAAATTCGCCCACAAACTAATGCGATGAAAGCGCGAGCTTCCTGCGTCCGCCCAACTGTTGTTGCCATTGACGCCCAGCTGAACGGCCTTGCGATTGTCAGTGGTCAGCTCATACCACTGGTTCCAGTAGCCGGGGAATTTCATGGCCGGACCACCGCGCAATGCGCTGGTCGAGAGATTTTTGCCCTCGTAGCCGAAACCCATCCAGAACCACCAGTAGTTGCCAAACTGTCCGCCGCCGTTGACGTTGCCACCGCCAAACACGGTTTCGCCGCCAAAATCCCAGCCCCACCATTGATTGAAATTGCCGCGCAAACTTCGGAAGATCGCGAACGATTTCGGACTGTTGTAGCCCATCCACGTCCATTGCATCACCCGATCTGCCTGGCGCAGGAAGCCGAGATCGTTCAACTCCAATCCCGGCGACCGCCACATAGCACCGGCAGACATCCTCAAAATGCCATTGCCACTGCGGCCAAAAGAGACCATGCCGCCATGGCCCGTAAGCGAGGTACGGCTGGAATCGAGCGTCACATAATCCGCATCCGGGCGCTGGTAGTAACGCGCGGAGGCGGTCTGCGCCTCGAGAATAGCTTCACGGTCGCCGCGGATCTGGCTAAAAGCGGTGCGAACATCGAGGTAGTAGGTTTTGTTCTGCCACTGGTGGAAGAAGTCGAGCCCGCCGCTATAGGCTTCGCGGTTCAGAAATTTGATTTGCTGCTGG
Organism: bacterium; assembly: GCA_036398295.1. Taxonomy (GTDB): domain Bacteria; phylum Zhuqueibacterota; class Zhuqueibacteria; order Oceanimicrobiales; family Oceanimicrobiaceae; genus DASWHH01. The sequence goes on along the minus strand of DASWHH010000369.1, from coordinate 4,950 downwards.
TCGAGATCGCGGTGAGTGGCGGTGAATATGCCGCCAAACGCCGTGTTGCCTTTATTAAAATCCTTCTGCAAGCGTCCCACAAAATAATTAGTGAGTGGTTCCACGGTCTCTTCCCGGCGCTGGCCGTTGAGATCAATTAGTGCGTTTTCGCGCTCGGTGATGGCATCGAGCACACCGATAGACCATCCGCTGTGGGTCTTGCCGGTGAGCTTCATGGCTGAGATGATCGATGTGTTACTGGGCGCCACGGAATATTCGTTATTCGCCAGGTCCGGAAAGTGCTGCGGTGCACGCCCGATGCGGCGGGAGTAGAAAAGACGATCATTTGAGAAACTGCCGTCGCCGCCCATAATCTTGTAGTCGAGAATATTCTGGCCCTCGATGAAAAAGGGACGCTTCTCCGGGAAAAAGGTCTCGAAAGCGGTGAGGTTCACTTCCGAGGGATCCGCCTCCACCTGCCCGAAATCGGGATTGACGGTGACGTCGAGCGTGAGATCGCTGGTAACGCCCATCTTCGCGTCGAGGCCGCCGGAGAAGTTAGTCTCTCGGCTTTTGGAAAAGGGGTTGCCCGCTTCTTTTGGAAACGTGCGCACATCGCTGACACCGTAGGGCATCAACTCGATGCGACTTGATGATTTGATACCTTTCAGCCCGTGCAGCTCACCAAAATAGCTCACCCAACCACCGGTGTTTTTCGGGATGTATTGCCAAACCGAGCGTTCTTCAAAGCGGTAGATTTTGCGGGTGACTTGCATCCCCCACACGTGTTCGTCTTTGTTGGCGAAGCGCAGTTGGTTGAATGGAATGCGCATTTCTGCGGTCCAGCCCTCGTTATCGCGGGCCACGTCGCAGAACCAGATTGGATTCCAGTTGCTATCCCAGTAGTCGCCGTCGCTGGAAATGGCTTCGTCGCCCTTCACGCCGGCGGCGTTGAGCGTGAACGAGAACGCCGTGCGGTGATCGAAGTAGCTGTCGATATTGATTTCCACCCAATCGCCATCGAAAGAGTCGCGGCGGGTGACCCGGCTAACGATTTTTTCCGGCTCGGAGTCGTAGGCGCGGATGCCGACGTAGAGATTACTTTCATCGTAGAGAACTTTAAAAGCCGTTTGCTGTGAGGGAGGAACACCGTCATTAGGTTCTCGTTGCACAAAATCTCCCGTCCATTCGGCTTTTTGCCAGACCTCATCGTCAAGCCGCCCGTCAATCGTCGGCGGATGAGGATTGATGGGTGTCGCAACATAAATTTTCTTGGTGGTGGAAGGTGTAGATGCTGGCAAACCCGCGGCCAGACTGAGGAGCAGGGAAAATACAATCAGCCTTTTCATGGGTAAGGACTCCTGAATTGAGCTGTCCAAGGTTTTAGCCTTTTACTGTTTATAAACCACAGGGAGCGCCCGCCTGCCTGAGGCTCTTGGCGGGCAGGCAAGGAACGCGGAGTTATTTCCTTATGACTTGATTTTGTTCCGCGGCAGGAATTTGTTTCAACACTTTAAGACCACTCCCGAAGCATTGTCGTCGCGTCGGGATTAAAAGCCGCCGCGTTCTCTGCGAACTCTGCGTTGAGTTGTTCAGGTTAGACATCTTGAGAATAGCAGCACCACGATTTGCTCTATGATAAAACGACGTTCGTGCTGCAATGCTACATCAACATCTATTAAGACAGCCCTATCTGAAAAAGGTTGGCTGCCAATTTGAATTGCTTGCAGTTTTTCGGGGCGTTTGCTACGTTCCGGGGTTTGCAGGGACTGTCAGGTTTTATAGCTGAAGGTTCCCTGCTATTGGACTAATTTTACGCCAACATTTCGCTTGACTCTCGCAGTCGAATTGCCTATATTTGCGGGTTATTTTTTAAAGCACAGATGACGAAAAGGCGATGAGCGCAAAAAGTCAACGTAAAATACGCAGCAGTGTCCCCCTGCCATATTCCCCGGTGAATTATTGGCTGTTTGGTGCAGCGGTGGTCACACTGCTGGCCGGGTATTGGGCATTGGCGCAGCCACCGGTAGACGGTTTCATAACCATGACGGTTGCTCCGATTTTGCTGGTGATTGGTTACTGCGTGCTGATTCCTCTCGCCATCATATTTACGAAAAAGAAACAGGCAACGGAACAAAAGTAAGATTTTTGGGGTCGTGGTGTAGCCTGGTTTAACACGCCGGCCTGTCAAGCCGGAGATCGCGGGTTCAAATCCCGTCGACCCCGCGTGATATGAAGTGTGTGTATCAGCCATTACGGAAGAGGTAATGGCTTTTTTATTTCACGTGCTAAAACTTCGTCAAAAATAAGTTTGAATTTGTGCGTTTTTATTTTATATTAAGCGCGCCTGATGGTTAGCCCGCTGCCAGGTTTCGTTTGAGGTTACTTACATGAAATTGAACAATATCCTGACCGAAGATAGAATTAAGATACCGCTCGACAGCGTCGAGAAAGAGAAAATCATCGAGGAGATGGTGAACCTCATCGATCGCTCGGTGAAGCTGGGAAACAAGCCGCAGGTTTTGAAGGCAGTGTTGGAACGGGAAGCCGTGATGAGCACAGGCGTAGGCGAGGAAGTAGCCATTCCACATGCCAAAGCCGAAGGGGTGGGTGATATCATCGCCGCCCTCGGTATCACCCGCGAACCGGTCGATTTTAAGTCACTTGATCAAAAGCCGGTGCGACTGGTTTGGCTGCTGGTGGGCCCGCAGGATAAAACCGGTCCCCATCTCAAAGCGTTAAGCCGAATATCGCGGCTGATGCATAAAAAGGAGTTTCGCGAGCGATTGATTCGCACGGTGGGGCCGCGTGAAATGATCGACGCCATCAGCTCTGAAGAAGACAAATATTTTGAAACGTGATGGCCCGTAACCGTCACAGTTAAATTTCTTTCCCCCTCCCTCTTGTGATCTCCAAAGCCAGCCAAAAATACTATTCGTCGCTCAAAAAAAGGAAGACTCGCGATCGCGAACAGCGGTTTTTGATTGAAGGGCTCCGGCTGTGCGAGGAAGTTCTTGACTCCAACTATGAGGTCGAGACGGCGCTGTTCTGCGCTGCGCTGTTAACTTCTGAGCGAGAACATGAATTGCTGGACACGTTGCGGCGCCGTGGTATCTCAGTTCTTGAGATCAGCCTGGCTGATCTCAAGCGGCTCGGCGAGACCGTCAATTCGTCGGGTATCATCTGTGTTGTCAAAAAACCCGAATTTGACCTCAATGAAATCGTGAGCCGTCGGCCGCGCCTGCTCATCGCCCTCGATCGGATTGGCGATCCCGGCAACCTTGGAACCATAGTTCGTACCGGCAACTGGTTTGGCGCCGCTGCGGTGTTACTGAGCGAAGAATCCGTGGAAGTCACCAACCCTAAGGTCGTGCGCGCCAGCATGGGCGGCGTTTTTCATTTACCGGTATTTGAAAACTGCTATCTCGAGGAGAAGCTCAAGATCTTGAAGAATGCAGGCTATCAACTTTGGGTTGCTGCCGCTGACGGCGATGTTGACTATCGCCGCAGCAATTTCGGCGAATGGAACATCCTGGTGTTAGGGAACGAGATCGAAGGCGTACACCATAGCATCAAAGCCCTGGCGAACGGCATACTCAAGATTCCCAAGCCAGGCAAGGGCGAGTCGCTCAATGTAGCGGTGGCAGCGGGAATCCTTTTGGCCGAAATGGACAGGGGAGTCGAATGAACGAAAGCCATCCCGGGCTGCGGATGATTCTCGGGCTAATAATCCTGGGTGTTGTGCTGGCCGGCGTTGTCGGGTTAGCTACCTCCGTTCTTTTGCCCGACGCGCAACTTCACATCGGCGAGTTGTGTATCGTGACGCCGACGCTGGTTTATGTTATCAGAAAAAAGTTCGATCTGAAGTCGGCATTCCGTCTCAACGCTATCGACAAGAAATTGACCGGCATCAGCCTCGTGCTCGGCATCGCCATTACCATCCTCACCGATGAGGTAGACCGACTCCTTCAGCTGTTCATAAAGATGCCGCCGGAATTTGAAGACTTCATATTGGGTTTGCTGAAAGCCGATACGCTGCTCGAAGGGGTGTGGTTGTTTGTCGCCGCCGTGGTTCTGGCCGGAATCATCGAAGAGATGTTGTTCCGCGGCCTTCTCCAACAAGCGTTCGAGCGCCGGTTGGGTGTGGCGCACGGCCTGTTTTTTTCGGCGTTGGTTTTTGCTTTCATCCATCTCAACCCCTGGTGGATGATGCAAATCATTATTCTGGGCCTGTTGCTAGGAATCCTGGCCTGGCGCAGCGACAGCATTTACCCAACTATTTTGATCCATTGCATCAACAACGCCGCCGCCCTGGTGCTAATTAATTTCGAACCAAAGTTTGTCGGCTGGTACGAATGGTACGGCCACGTGAATCCACCTATAGTTGCCATTGCAGCCTGTCTGGCGTTTTACGCATTGAAAGGATTCTGGCACCTGACCCATGAACATTACGGCAATTCGGCTCTCGGCGATGAGTGATTTTTGACCAAAGAGATTCTACTTCGAATGAGTTGCCAATAAAAGTAGCCCCAGAGGCATCGAGATCTTCTAAACCACAAAAGTTCACGAAGGGCCCGAAGAAAAATCCTAAACCCGGGTAATTCACCCAACTGAGGAGCACAAGCTCTAATTCCGGTGCTTCGACGAGGCTTCGGGACCGGTTTTGAAATTCAACAAATAATCAAAAGTGCATTGTGAGCCATTTGACTACTGCTGGTGCAACCATTTCTTAGATGACCACAAAAAGAATTGTTTTTTTTCTTCTTTCCCCTTTCCGCAATTCTCCAGACTTGATCATACTATAAGCAAGAAAATTCAACTCCGGATATTGCACCTCTGGCAAATCTCAACATCGTATGACACGAATCGTTTTGTTGAACGAGGAACTCGGCTCACAAATGCAGATTTATTTAGCTTTGTGCGATGGTTACAATATAGAAATTGCGGAGAACGTTGAAGCGGCCATGTATC